>DATGFI010000117.1:0-16287 GCA_035309205.1 Planctomycetota bacterium
AGTTCAAGCAGTGGTTAGAGCGAATGGAGAAGTCCTTGGAAGCCCGTCTCAGGGTGCCATTCGACCTAAACGGTAAGGAGCAGCGCCAATGGGAGCGGACCATGAAGATGCTCCCCGTTGGGAGCCAGTTTGTCCTCCTCCGTCGGATGACCTGTCTCGACCCGGACCTGAATCTCGTGCCGACCCGCGTGGTCGAGAGTATCCAGATCAGGATTGATGGTCCCCATGATCGCTTTACCGCGGACCCCATCTTTGAGGAGTTTGCTTTCGATCGACGACTCCTCTTCGGGGGGCGACAAGGCGGATTGCAACCTGTCCGGGAGGGGGACCCACATCCTGCCGCCTATTATGCCCTTGGACACTTGGTATCGGACGAGGACGGGCAGGTCGTTCCCCTAACCGAGTTTCCTCGCGTTTGCTTCATCTGTCACGGCGGCAGTACGGTCCAGAGTTCTACCTTCATGTTGTGCCAGGCCGGGCAACAGGATGCGGAAAAGGTCGGGAAACGGGCCATGCGATGGAAGACGGAACAAGATGACTACAAGCGGCTCCGCGACATGGCATCGACCCAGCCGCGGTGAGGTTGGTCCCGCGGATCGCTCGTAGGAAGGGCGTCACATTCCTGGGGATCGCCGCACCGCCACCATTAAGCGGCCCCCTTCGAGAAACTCGGGCTACGCGTGCTTCCCGGGAGGACACGATAGGGCGGGCTTTCGGGACAAGCGGGTGCTTGCGTCCGCCTGCGCCAGTCTCCAATGATCGGGAAAGAGAGTTCTGTTTTTGGGCCTTGGGAGTACAATGGGTTTGGAAACCGAGGGATTGCGACTTCACCGTCCTCCCCGGCAAGAGCATGGGCCAAGAAATCGTCTACTGCTTCAAATGTCAGATTCGGCTGTTAGGCTCTGATTTTGAACGGGGGAAGGCGTTCCGGCTCGACTCCCAAGTCGCCTGTCCCAGCTGTGCCCGTGAGCTTCTGGCCCACCTGCCCGATCCGGATGCAGAGCTTGAGCGGCTGAAGAAAGCTCACGTCTCAAGGGCTTCCGGAAGTTCGATGTCCTCGACCAAGTTGTCCGCGGCCTCGATCCATCCGCCCGAATCCGGCCCCCGCAGGCAGGCTCCGCCCGGACGGGAGCTTTCGACCCCCGCGAAATCCGGACTCCCCCTGCTTCTCGGGGCGGCAGGCGGAGCGTTCATCCTCCTCATCCTCCTTCTCATGATGTTCACCGGAACGAGGATCGCTCCCACGAATCCCAGATCAACCGCGCAGCTACCTGAACCGGTGACCACCCCGCTGCCGGTCCCCAGGCCCGGGCCCGCGGAACTCCTCGCCCGCGAACTCGATGAGCTCGATGCCCGGACGCTGCCTCTCCTTCGGAATGACCGAGTCGCAGAGGTCTCCAAGCTCCTCGCTCAGGCTCGGGGGAATCACAGCTCCGTCGAGTGGTTGGAAGGAATTGACGAACGGATCCGGAAGGTCGAGCCGGCGGCCCGACGGATTGCGGCGCCGATCCTCGAGCAGGTGGGAATCGTTGCCAGGAGAGGGGATGCCCCCGCGCTTCGAGAGATCCGGAACCGCGTCGAAGCCCTCGGAGTTACGGCCGTTCTCGCGGACTTCGATCGGGCCGCCTCTGAGGCGGTCCGGGATCCCTGGATCGTGCTGGACTTGGGGATGCTCGGTTCCGAGGGCGGGGCCACCCTTTCGAAGCGGGGGGACCGGTCTATCCTCGTTTCCGGCCCTAATCCGGACCAGGACACGTATTCGGCCGTCGCGCTGGTGGGACTGAAGCAGGTCCGCGCGTTCCGGGTTGAAGCCCTTCCCGATCCATCCCTTCCCGCGGGCGGCCCAGGCCGGGCGGATAACGGGAACATCTGCCTGTCCGAGTTCAAGGTCGCCGCGGGAGGTCGTCGCCTGGTGTTCGCGGGGGTATCGGCGGACCACGAACAGGATCGATATCCGGCCTCCGCCGCGATCGACGGAAATCCGCTGACCGCCTGGGCGGTCGGCGGAAACCTGGGCGAAGCCAGCGCCGCGGTGTTTCATCTCGAGAGCCCGGTGGATCTGGAATCGGTCGCTTTCACTCTGGAACATCGAACGATCCACGCTCGACACGCCTTGGGGCGCTTCCGAATCTCGGTAGCCGTCCTGCAGCTCCCCCCGCCCCCACCTCCCCGGTACGCCGAAGCCGCTCAGGTAGTCTCCACCACCCCGCTTCAAATCCCTCCGGCGCTCCTTGCCTACCAGACAAGTTGGGTCACGGCTGCCCGTCAAGCGGCCACCCGGGATTTCGCCTCCGCCCTGAAAGTCCTGGAGGACGCCCGCACCACGATGACCGACGAGGCCCTCCGAAAGGAGGCCGCCGCAGATCTCGCCGATCTCAGAGCCGCTGCCGACGCCGTGGCCGAGGTGCCCCGCCTCCTCCCGCGCTGGGCCAAAGGAACGAAACTCAAGCTTCAGTACCTTAGTGGAGACGGATCCGCGCAGGTGGTAGAGGGCACGGTGCTGGAGGCCTCCGCCAAGGGTGTGACGGTGCAGACGGACGACGGGATCTTCGAGGTCCCCTCCGGAGAGCTGGGGGCGGAGAGCATCGCAATGCTCTTGGGACTGAGGGGAGAAAAGCGATCCGGAGACGTGCGGGCATCTGCCGTGCTCGAGGCCCTGCAGGGGCGCCCCCCGGCGGACTTGACGAAGAAATTCTCGGACTTGAAAAGTGCGTCCGATTCCAAGGAATCCGAGGCGCGACGGCTCTTTTGGCTCGCGGAGGAGGAGTATGCCGGGGCGAAAGCCCACGGGCAGGCGAGCGGCGCCTATGCCGCGCTCTTGGAGAAATACGCCCAGACTGCCTTCGTCGTCCGCAACAGGCCGTTCATCGAAGATCGCCTCTCAGGAACGCGCGACCTCTTCTACTTCGCAGATGACCTCGTGGGCGCCGGCACGTTTTCCTTGTCGAAATCTCCAAAGCTGGACAGCTTCTGGTCGTCCAGCGCCGATTCTCCTCCTGGCAAAGCCGCCCCAAACTTCCTGGAGGCCGACGCGCTGATCCAGCCCAATCTTCCCTACCGGGCTTGGGTTTATGCGGGCGGCTGTTGCCAGGAAGTCTTCGGCTTCTTCATTCAGGGGACCGGTCTGACGGGACCCTCCGCCCGGAACCCCAAGGAAACCGTGACGGCGGAGCCTGGCAGCGAAGAATGGATCGCGGTCAAGCCTCCCCCGATCTCGTTGAAGAAGAAGCACTCGGACCACACCGGACCCAAGGAGTCCGACCGCTGGTCGTGGGTCGACCTGGGCGTGCTCAAGTTCGCGCAACCGGGAATGAAGAAGCTTCGGATCCTGACCGACCAAAAGGGCTTCTCTGTCGCGTATCTGGCCTTGAGCGGGGTTCGACAATCCCCTCCCCGGGATTCCGAAGTGAAGGACCTCTTGAAGGCCCACCCTCCTGCGGAATTCGGGCCGACGGGGACCATCCTCCGCGAAATCTGGAGGGGGATCCCCGGCACCACGGTTGCGGATCTGCTCAATCATCCGAAATTCAAGGAAGGGAAGCCCGACCTGACGGGCCCCATCACCTATATCGACTCGTGGGACATGGGCACCGACTACGGCTGTCGGATCCGCGGATACGTCCATCCGCCCACGACGGGCGACTACATCTTTTGGATCGCGAGCGACGACGAGGGTGAACTTTGGTTAAGTACGGATGACACGCCGGCGAAAAAACAAAGGCTTTGCATCCTCAGCCGTCCGGTGGGCCAGCGCGACTGGAATGCGGACCCGGCCCAGAAGTCGAATCCGATCGGACTCATCGCCGGGAAGCGCTACTACATCGAGGTGCTGCAGAAGCAAGGAGCGGGCCCGGAACATGTGGCCGTCGGCTGGCAGCTCCCCGGCGGCGCCCAGGAACGCCCGATTCCTCCTCCTCGTCTATCTCCTCTGGGAGCCTTGCCGTCGTTCCACCGTTCTGTCCGGCGTGGTCCTCCTGCCTCGCCCTCCGTTTCGCCCGACAGCCCCATCCTGAAAAGCGCCTATGTCGGAGGGACGGGCGGGGTTCCCTTCCAGCTGGCGCCGGTCCCGCGAGTCTTCCTCCGGGGCCTGAGATATACGATCGGAGACGCAAAGTCTCCCAAAGCCCTCCAGCCGCTTTTTGCGGGGCCCAGCGGCGACAGCGTCGGGGAGCACGTCGGAGAAGGAGACGCCCTCCAGGAACTCGCCGCTCCTCCCGGCTATGCCGTCGGGGGCATGGTCGTCCGCGCAACCGACCGTCTTAATGCATTCAAGCTGATCTATATGCGAATCTCCGGGGCTCGCCTCATGCCCCTGGACCGGTCCGAAAGCGACTGGGTGGGGGGGAGCCGGGAAGGCGGGACTGAAACGCTGCTCGGGGGCGACGGCACGCCGGTCCTGGGGATTTTCGGAAACTCTGGAGCCTGGATCGACGGAGTTGGTCTCCTCCTCCTGGGAAAATAGCACGGCCGAGCTCCGGTTTCAGGAGGCCTCTCGTCAGGCCCGACGATCCGACGTCCGATAGGGTCTTCTTTCGAAAGCGCTCAGTGTGTCGGCACCGCCTTGAAAGGGCAGCATTAACACCGCTCAGCGATGGCAGAAGTCTTGGATGTTCTTCACGACCTTGCCTCTCCAGTTGAACCTGCTTCCCGTTCTCCTTGGCTACTACTTCTTGGGCTGATTGAGCTGAACCCAGTTGCCATCTGGATCCTCGAAAGTCGCTACAAATGAGGGTCCTACGTCGAAGATGGTTCTTTCCGCTGATGGGTAGAACTTGACTCCTCGATCCGCGAAATCCTTGACAGCCTTTTTGATGTCTTCAACCGCGAAGCTCAGAACGATAGGTTGCTTCTCCACAACGGACTGTGGAAAGGACGTGCTGTCGATGGCGAATCGTGAGCCAGTCCCCATCTTGAATTCCGTCCAGCCTGGAAAAGTGGCGTCGACTTTAAGCCCCAGCGTCTTTGTGTACCACTCCGACAGTTTGTCGCCGTAAGCCGAATGAATGTAGGCTACACTCAGTCCCTTAATCACCGTCGGTCCTCCTTCTGCCTGCTGGCCTCGTACCAATGCGGCCCCCGTCATCCCCGAAACGAGGGCCACCAATAGGATAAAGCCATTCCAGTTGGTCATGAGATCCTCCCGCACGCGCGTAGGGGTTTTCAACCTCGACAGAAAGACAAACCTCCGGTACACCAAGGGCTCGCCCTGGTTGCGTCACCTCGCGGGTTCGGCGCGTCCGGACTTGCCTAACATTACGATTCGCGGTGCCCCGATCTTGGCACCCCTCGAGCAGCCGATGATGGCGGCTCCCGTCTCACCAGACCCGGGTACCGCTGCCCTTTCACGCCGATGAAAGTGCTGACCTTTGAGCCCGGTGCCGACACTCAGTGATATACAGGGTGTTTTAAGCATGCCGGTGGGGTCCGGCTCTATTTGCCCTGCACTTTGCCGAGAGACTCCTGAGCGGTCTTCCGGACATCGTCGTTTTCGTCCTCGAGCGCGGTCGTAAGAGCGGGGATGGCCGATCGAGCATCGGTCCCCACCTCCCCCAGAAGCCGCGCGGCGTCCAGTCGAGCCCGAGGTTCCTTGTCCTTGAGGGCCGCGATCATGACCTCGATCGCGGACTGGTTCGCCTGGCCTCCCGTGATGCGCGCGATCGCCCAGGCCACGGCGCTCCGCACTCCACCGTCCGAATCCTTAAGCCCCGGCGTGAGGGCCGGGATCGCCGTCTTTCCCGCCCCCCCGAAGGCGCCAAGCGCCGAGGCGGCCTCGCGGCGGTTGTCGGCGTCTTCGTCCTTCAGCATCTGCGCCAGAACCGGAATCGCACTTTGAGCCTCGGTGCCCTGAATCGAAAAAAGCGCCCGGGCGGCCGCCAGGCGCACTCCGACGTCCTCGTCCGAGAGAGCCTTCGTCAGCCCCGGCACGGCCTCTTTCACCTTGGGGTCAATCCCTCCAAGGGCGTCGGCGGCGGCGATACGGATCCTGGGAACTGAGTGGCCGAGGAACTTCACGATGCTTGGAATGATCTCCCTCGACTTGGGGGCGATGAGCCCCAGGGTCTTGACGAAGATGTGACTCTTCTTCTCATCCACCTTCTCCAGAGCCTGGAGAAGCGGCGGCACGGCCGCTGGTCCGATCCGCGCGATCGATTCGGCCAGATCCCAGTCGTCGGAGAGATTCTCGATCAGGACGGGAAGCGCCTCCAGCGCGTCCGGTCCCGCGATCGAGGTCAGGATGTCCGCCGCGACCCCGTCCCCCTTCTTCACCATTTCGAGGACCGCCGGGGCCGCCGGCTTCGCCTCGAGACCCATGAGAGTGACGCATTGCATGGCATCCCACCGGGCGCGCGCATCCGTATCCTTCAGCCGCTCGATCAGGAGTGGCAAGGCCGCTCGGGCCGACTTGGCATCGATTCTCGAGAGCGCCACGGCCGACATCCACCGGAAGCCAGGATCGGCGTCTTTCAGGCCGTCCAGGAGCAGCGGGACGGCTCCGCGGGAGGCGGCTCCGATCGAGCCCAGGGCATCGGCCGCGATCGCTCGGATTGCGGGGTCCCGGAGCGCGACCGCGAGCGGAGCGATGGCGTCTTCGGCGTCACCCCCCAGCCGACCCAGCGCCTCCGCCGCGGACCAGCGGACCTGGGGTTCGGCGTCCTCGAGCGCGACGATGAGGGCGGGTACCGAGGGGCGGGACTGGGCGCCCAGATCTCCCAGCGCCTCGGCGGCAGCTTTCCGGACGGCCGGCGAGGCATCCTTGAGGGCGCTCTCCAGGGCCGTTCGCACGCCTTCCTGGTCCGGGTCCAGGAGTCCCGCCGATCTTGCCGCGCTCACCCGAACCTGAGGGTCCGAGTCCTTGCTCGCCTCGATGAGAGCCGGCACGGCGCTCTTCGCGGCCCGGCCGATCCGGCCCAGATCCTCCGCGGCCTCCCGCCGGCGCTCCCCGGAGGAATCCTTGAGCGCCGCCTGAAGCTTCGGTACGTCCTCGGGACCCGCCACGCCGGGGCCGACCAGCCACTTCTTCTCCTTGTCCCCCAGTTCCGAGATATTCCCGGGCATTTCGAGGCTGGCTTTCACACGCCAGATCGGGCAATCTCGACCCCGGAGGACTTTGTTGAATCCCACGTTCCCGTACTGAAAGACACCGCTGCCGGCGCCGTGACTGACGGCCGTGATCACAGCTTCCTTGCCCTGGAGCATCTCGGAGGTGGCGAGCCGGAGCTTGTCCACCGGACCGAAGAAGGCAAGGGACAGTTCCGGGCGGCCGGAGGTCATGGTCCACCATGGGCTTTCCAGGGCCGACGTCTGGTACCAGTACTGGCCGATGCAGGTGACCGCGATCTTTCCGTCATGAAAGCAGATCGCGCGCTTTCCCGGCTGGGCCCAGTCAAAGATGATCTGCGACTCGCGCGGATGCCACCCGATCGTGATCTGGTGCCGCATCTCGTCGCCCGAGAGCTTTCCCTTCAGATCCGCGATCTTCTTGTAGATGATGATCCGCTTCTCGGTATTCACTTTCTCGACTTCGAGGACGACGATGTCCGTCGAGTCCTTCATCAGCGTTCCGAGCGTCGGCGTCGCGTCGATGTAGGCGTGGGCCCAGGGGGCCGAAAGAAGGAGCAGGATGCCGACTTTCAGGATCAACTTCATGGCGTCCTCCTTTGGGCGGAAGCCCCGGAGACGATCCTCCGGTGCCTCCCGTTCTTCCGGTATCAACGGTACCCGCTACGGGGAGCAAGTGCGGTGCCAGAACCAGAGACTAGCCAAGTACGCGGGATTCTGAGAAAAAGGACACCGGACCATTCCCCGCCGATCGGAGGAGCGACCTGCAGGTAGCTCCGGACCACGCGGTATCCCTTTGGTCCATGGAATATCTCAAAAGAGCCGGCTCGACTCCAAGTAAACCACGCTTCCCGCAGCGATCTCGACGGGTATCGGAAGCCAGGTGCAGCGCCCTCTGGCGACGGTGGTCGTGGGCGGACTTCTGATCGGCCCGTTGATGCTCTTGGTCGTGGTGCCGCCGCTCCGGATGGTCATTATCGGCAAGGATCCCGTTCACCTGGCGTCCTCAGGAAAGCGGGAAGCTGCCTCCAAGCCGGAGCCGGGCCGCTCCTAGGGAGAGGCCGCAGGCGAGCAGGGATCCATCGAAGCCCGTTTGGACGAACGACCCTACGACAGCACCCGGGGCGGTCCCCGGAGCCGGCTGCGGCCCGTCGACTACTGACCCAGAAAGATCCCGGTCGACCCGGTTCCGCTGCCTGTTTGCGTCACCGTGCCGGAGACTGGGACCCCGGTATTCGTGGAATTGAATCCATCGAAAATGATGTCGCCTCCGTTGCCGTTGGTCGCCGCCCCGGCAGCGGTAATCGTCCCCAGGTTGATGACCTGACCGATCGTCGCGGTAACGGGTTCCGGGTTGGCCGACGTGCCCGCCAGCCCCATATCCGCATCGAAGACGACGGCGGCGGTGGCCGCCGTCGGCGCGACTCCGCCGTTGTTCCGGGCGCTTCCGCCGGTCGGGCCGGACCCTCCGGAGACGTCGATGAGAGCACTGGTCTGGAGCGTGATCGCTCCGCCAACCCCGTTCGCATCGCTGTCGGAATTCGCCGTCACCTGGCCCCCCAGGCCACCGGTCCCGGCCCCGAGCGCCGAGCCGCCCCTTGCGAGGATGGATCCGGAGATCGAAATCGCCTGGTCGCGCGTGGACAGGGTGACGGTCCCGCCCCCTCCGGCGAGAGCCGCCCCCGTGGAAGACCCGCCGTCCAGGAGGATGGACGAGCCCGTATCCAGGGTGATTGAGCCCGAGGAATGAGTCACGGTAAAGGTGACGGACCCCCCGGCGCTTCCCGCCACCGCCGTGGAGGACGCGGCCGTCGAGCTGCCGCCCGTGGCCGTGATGGACCCCGAGTTCAGCACGCTTCCGCCGGAGGCGCCGCAGGTCGCGGAGATCACGGCCCCTCCGGTCGGCCCGGTGGGCGAGTTCGCACCGTTCGCCGTGAGCGAGCCCGAAAGATTGATCCGGCCGTCGGTGGTGACGAACGTGATATTGCCGGCCGTCCCCCCGGCGCCGCCTCCGGATCCGCCCGAAGTGGTGATCGAAGCCGAGGAGTTGATCTCACCGGTGGCGGCGGCCGTGATGGCGACCGCGGTTCCGTTGCCGCCGGCGCCGCCCGACGAAGTCCCCCCCGTCGAGAGCCAGGTCCCGGAGAGGAAATAGGAGGCCGCTCCGGAGGAATGCAGGGTGATCCCCCCGGCGGGTCCTCCCGCCTGATTCGTCGCCGTTCCTCCGGGGCACTGGAGAGCCCCCGCCACCGTGATGTCTCCGGAGCCGCTGGAATCAACGGTGATGGCCCCCCCGGCGCCGCCGGACACCCCGTTCCCGCCCCCCGACACCAGATTGCCGATCGACGTCTCGACCGAGGCGACACGTGCGACGCTCGTGCCCAGATTCTGGGCGCCGCCGGTTCCGCCGGTCACCGCCGCGGTCGCCGTCGACGCGGTCGCCGTGCCTCCCTGGGTGTCGATCGTGGTGAACACGCGGAGCGGCGAAGGACTGTTGGTGGTGAAGCTGCCGCCGTTTCCGGCGATTGCGCCGTCGCCACTCGTCGAGGCGGCGCCTCCTTCGGCGACAACCGGGCCCACCAGATCCACCCCCGTCCCTCCCGTGGCGCTGATATTCCCGCCTTTGCCTCCAGTGACGGAGTTGGAGCTTCCGCTGGATGCGCCGCCGCTCGTCGTGATGCTCCCATACGAATGGAGCTTCGCGGTGGCCGAAAGGGTGACGGTTCCGCCCGGGCCTCCCGCGGTCGTGCCGGAACCGCCGACGGTCGAGATGGCTCCGCCGGTGAAGAAGAGATGGTCGCCGGCCCCGCCGATGGTGAGCGCCACATTTCCCCCGATGCCGCCCGCACCCGCGCTGTTGGCTTCCCCGCTCGAGTCAAGGGTGCCCGTCAGGATGATCTGGTTGGCGGAAATCGAGATGGTGCCGGCATTGTTTCCGTCGGCTAGCCCATCGACGCTGGCCGTCCGGATGGTGCCGGTGACGAAGACCCTGCCGTTGGGGGCGCTGAGCGACAGATTGACCATGGTCACGGGCGCGACACCGGCGGGCTGACCGGCCTGAAGGACGCCGGATACCACGATATCCCCGTTTGTGGACGTGATGTTCCGGACGGGAGCGGCGGCGTCCGTGGTCAAAGAACCCGCAAGAATAATAGTGCCGGGCAGGGAAATATCGGCCGAGATGCTGTTGATCGAGACCCCTGTCGTGGGCGGCACCGGCGTCGCCGGCGGAACGGGCGCGGGGTTCCCGGTTCCGACGGAAATGAGACCCTGCGAAAACACGTTGATGGCTCCGCCGGGGCCACCGGAGATGTTCGCCACGGAATTCGCCGAAGCGAGCCCGCCGCCGGCAAGGAAGTTGTTCGCGACGGGGCCTACTCCTCCCGGACCCTGGACCGGAGGGGCGGTGGTCACGGTGGGATCGTTCCTGCAGCTGGAGAGAAGAACTACCGGCAGAAACGCGAGCATCGCCCATCTTGTCGCGATCATTCCATTCCCCTACCTGAAGATTCTGCGCCGTGACTCGGGATCCCGACCATCAGGGAGAACGGCATGGCCGAAGATGCTGCCATGGATCCTCCCCATCACCGACCGGAGACATTTAAACGCCCCATGGGGACAGGAGTTTGCTACGCCCTTCCAAACGCGAGCGTCGAACAGTCCGCCCCCTGGCCGTTGAATCAGGAGTTGGATGGCGCAGGAGGCCCGATATTTCGAGGAAAACGCAGGACGCTTCCCTGGCGGAAAGCGGGAAAGGAGGCGGCTCGAACCGGGATTCGGCATCCAGGATGCCCCGCACGCTCCCATCGCCGGCCCGTGTGCTCAACCGATCCCGAGTCCGGCCTCCGACGGAGCGAGGTCGCTTACTTGGTCTTCTTCCCCGGTCCCGACAGCGGGGTCAGCTTCACTTCGACATATCCGTTTTTGCCCCCCCAGCTGCCCAGGTACAGGGCCTTCTTGTCCGGGGTTTTGACATCCGGCCGGTTCGACAGGCGGCTGATCGGCCCCTCGTAGGCCAGGAGCCTCTTTCCGTCGACCTGAACGGTGATCGACGTTTTCCGTACCGCGAAGTCGAAGGTCGCGTCTTTCCCGCCGTCGATGTACCTCTGGCCCTTGAGGGAGCCCGGCTGCTGATCGATGAACTTCCCATCGACCTGCTCGAAGCCCGTCACCCAGTTGCTGGCCGGATAGCCGTCGCACACGAAAGCCACCTGCGTATTGCCGATGACCAGGCCGGTCCAGACCGAGTCGGTGCTTCCGAGGCGGCGGACGACGACGTGAAGATCATATTCCTCGGGGGGCTGGTAGGGGATCTGAAGGACGACCCCGTTGTCGCCCTTATTGGAGAGGACCCCGGCATCCATCGACCATTCTCCCGTCACCGCATCGCGTTTGGGGTCGATGAGGCGCATCAGGTTCACCGGACCCGGCACCAGACCCTCGAGTTCGATCAGGCGCTTGTCGAGTTTCACCTTGACCAGGCCGCCCGCCGCCGGCAGGGCCAGGTCATACCAACGGCGAGCTCGTCCCAGAAGATTGAGTTTCTTCCAGCTGATCTTCTCGGTCTGCGCCTGCAGCCACCAGCCGTCGCCGACCTCGACCCGCGCCTCCGGGGTTTCCGGCTCGGCCAGATCCTTGGCCGCAAGCTCCTTGAGGGGCGGCTTCCCGTTCTCGGACAGGAGCTTCAATCCCGAGACCCATTCGTTCCGGACGAAGCACAGGTAACGGCCGACGGCGTCGGCATCCCCGGCGGCCGGATTGTCGATCGACGCCTTCACCTTCTGCTGCTCGCTCTTGAGGATGCCGAGGTCCCTCTTCAGCTCGGCCACCTGTTCTCCCAGGAAGGTGTCCTTGATGGCCCGGGCGAGGGTTTCCGATTTTGTCGCGGCCGCTCCGGCGGTGTCGTAGTCTTCCGTCGTGATTGTCTCGCGCGCGAGCTCGTAGTATCCGCGGCCCAGCGCTCGGAGTCTCTCGACCTCCTTGGTGGCCGCAGCCATCTTCCCGAGCACGTTCATCTTCGCCGCGGGAACGGCGATCAGGAACGACTTCCCCAGAAGACTGACGGCCTCCATCGCGACGGAGGCCTCGGACGCCGCAATCGCCAGGTCGCGAGCCTCGGTCAGGCAGACGTACTTCGTGCTCATGTCCACCGAGGAATCGGCGCTCGTCTTGATTAGCTTGCGGGCGAGTTCCACCTGATCCGGCGGCGATTTCCGGGCGAACTCTTCCTTGAAGAGATCCTTGATGGCCTTCGCCGCCTGCTTTTGGGCCTCGGCGTCGGGCTCGGGGATGCGCTGGGCGGTGCCTTCCTGGAGCAGGACCGCGGCGACCAGGCATGCCACGAAAGCCATGTTCGTTTCCTCCAGAACCGCCCCGCGGATTTTAACTCTCCGATAGACTCCTAAACAGGAAAAGGCGCCAAGGATTTGACCGGCTCTCCAACGGCAAAGCCGGCCTCCCGAACGGGCCTTGGAAGAACGAGTCCTCGACGTCGCGAAGACGGCTCGATCCGGGTTTCAGATTGTTGGAGCGGAATCGCACGAATACGATGAACATCGCTGGAGGATGGAAGTCCAAGAGGATATCCGGCATAGAACAGGAGGAAGAATGGCGGGCTGCTCGAAGTGCGGATCCAACGTTCTCATCCATCACGCGCGGATCATCGATCACGGCGCCCACAACTGGGAGCAGGACCTTTCGGTGAAGGTGTACACGGCTCCCTTCGGATTGTTGTTCCGAGGGGGAGTGTCCGGCCCTCTCGAAGCGACCGTCTGCGGCGCCTGTGGATTCACCGAGCTCTACGTGCTCAATCCGCGCGAGCTCGTCAAGGCGGTCGAGGAGTCCGAAAAGGTCCGCAGGGAGCAGCCTCCCCGCGAGCCCGGACCCTGGTACTGGCGATGCTCGAACTGCCATCGGATGAACGCACCGTCCTCCAAGAGTTGCATGGACTGCTCGACTTCACGCCCCGACTCCGGCTCGTGAGCCCGTCGGGACGCGGCCATGAAAAAACCCCCGGCCTTGCCGCCGGGGGTTTTGGGTCGCGTGGGTCGAAACGTCTTTGTCAGCGGTCGCGGACTACTTCACTTCCTTCCAGTAATCCTCCGGCATGTCGGCCGCGAGCTTGAGCGCGCCGTTGGCGCCGGCGAAGACCGGCTCGTTCACCTTCGTCACCTTCCCGCCGCCGTACTGATCGAGGTCCTTCTCGATCAGGCGGTCCAGGCCGCGCAGCTGGCTGCCGCCGCCGGCCAGGATCACGTTCGTCAGCATCCGCTTCTGGAATTCGGCGTCGTAGCTCGACACGAGCTTCCGGAGTCCGGCCACGATGTCCGGGACGATCGCGCTGCAGGCTTCCTTCAGCTGAGCCGTGATGTCGTACTGGGTCGGCTTCCCGTCCTTGTTGGGCCAGGTCACCATCGCCTTGTCGTTCACGTCGTTCACGAAGCTTCCGCGCTCCTTGGCGTCGCGCACCATGTTGACCGTGAACTGGGCCGAGGGATGCGCCTTGGCGATGAGATCCATCGCGAGGTTGTCGATGAAGTCGCCCGCCTTGCCGGAGGTGACCTGGTCCTCCTCGGTCGGGATCGCCCCGTGCATCCGGCAGAGGTCGGTCGTCCCGGCGCCGATGTCGACGATCAGCGCGTCCTCGAGCGTGTTCGTGCCGTACGCGACCGCGAAGGGCTCGGAGACGATCATCACCGCCTCGAAGGTGCCCTTACAGGCATCGATGAGCGCCTGCTTGTTCAGGATGGAGGCCCGGGCTGGCGAGCCGATCACGCCGTAGACGAGGGTTCCCTTCGGGGGGCGGCAGAGCGAGACGACATACTTCACGAGCTCCTTGGCGGCTTCCTTGTACTTCGCCAGGCGCTCGGGCTTGACGCCCGCCTCGGCGTTGTCCGCATACTTGAGGGCGCCCTTCTCGAAGGGGCGGATGGTATCGAGCGCGAGGCGGTGCTGGAACGCCTCGTTCCCGAACACGATGTCCTTGCCCAGCATCTTGCGGGACACGGGGTCCTTGGGCCAGCCGACGATCGAATGGACGACCTCGCGGGTTCCGTTGGTCGCCGCGACGGACGTCTTGAAGCAGCCCAGGTCCATGCCGATGTACAGCACGCCTTCCTTGGTGGTACGTCCCGCGGGTTCAGCTTCGGGCGCCATAAGCGATGTCCTCCATAGGGTTCTTAATCTCGGTTTAGGCGGGTTTCGGGGGTTGGGCCTCCGGGCCCGGGGCGACTGCCGGGGCGCCAGCGGGAGGCAGAGCAACCGCTTTCTCCGCGGCGAGCGCTTCTGCGAATCCTTGGGGATTCGCGAGGGTAATCCCCTTGGCCGCGAGCGCGGCGCCGTCCTTGTTGATGCCCTTGTTCGCATCGAGGACGAACTTGAGCATTTCTTTCTTCTTTTCGAAGTTCTTGTCCTCGGTGACCAAGCCCAGCTGGCGCAGGACGTTGTTGATCTGCTGGTTGGAATAGACCTTCGACTGCGAGATCATCCGGAGCGCGCTCTCCATGGCCGCGATCTGCGCATAGAGCTTCTCGATGCGCTTCTCCATGAGCTGGGTTTCTCGCGACTGTCCTCCGGACATCTGGAAGCGCTCGCGTTCGGCGGCGACGATCCGGGCGATGATGGGCCGGATCATCGCCTCGACCTGCTTGAGCTCGGGGGCCTCCTCGGGATTGGTCTCGGCGAGGATGGCCTTGCGCTTCTCGAAGACCCTGACGACCTGCTTGTCGAGCTCGCGCTCGAACTCCTTGAAGCCGATGACCAGGGCCTTCTCGGCCTCCTCGCTCAGGCGGCCGTCCGCCAAGGCTTTCTGCCGTTCGAGATCCCGGCGGAGCTCCTCGAGCTCTCCGTCGAGCGCCTGCTTGGACTGCTCCAGATCCGTCTTCGCCTTGGCGGTCTGCTGGTAGGTCTGCAGGAGCTCGTTGAATTCCGCCTTGGACTCGGCTTGGATCTGGTCGACGGGCACTTGCGCGACGCCCGCGGCCATCGCGCGGTACTTGTCGACGATGTTGCGGACCGCCTGGTTGATCAGCTCCTCCATCTTCTCCTTGGAGAGGAGCGAGATGGTCTTCTTGCCCTGCCGGACGAGCTGGTCGATGTTGACGCGCTGCGAGGCCGCGCGCATCATCCCCTTGACATCGATCATCCTAGAAGACGGACGAGCACCCTCTCCTTCCGGAGGCAAGGGAGGTCGGAGCGGCGTTCCGGGGTTATCAGGCATAGAATTGGGCGACCTCTGAAATGGTATCGAGATGCGCTCAGCCCATCAACTCAATTCCGAATATATCCAATACGAAAGTTGGGTATCTGCGCTAGCTCTGGTCCGTTAGATAGATATGATCGATCGCCGCGGCTTTCTCCAGGTCTCCGCGCTCGCCGGCCTCTTTCCCCGGGTCTCGATGGCGGAAGCGCGACTTTCCCCCGCCTCCCTCGCCTCGGGAAGCGGCCTCGAGGGGCTGGTCAAGCTGATTGAGGAGACGCCGCGCGAGAAACTCATCGAGGAGATGGCCTTGCGGGTCAAGAAAGGCCAGAGCTACCGGGAGGTGCTCGCCGCCCTCTTCATCGCGAACGTCCAGAACGTCCAGCCCCGCCCCGTCGGCTTCAAGTTCCACTCCGTCCTGGCCATCAACGCCGCGCACCAGTCGAGCCTCGCCGCTCCCGACTCCGATCGCTGGCTCCCGATCTTCTGGTCGCTCGATTATTTCAAAGGCTCGCAGGCCGAGGAGAAGAAGAAATCGGGCTGGACCCTGCCGCCCGTCGACGAGTCCAAGGTCCCCCCGGCGGACCAGGCGAAGAAGGCCTTCGTCGACGCGCTCGAGAGCTGGGACGTCGAAGGAATCGATGCGCCGACCGTCGCCCTGGCCCGCCATTTCGGCCAGAACGAGGTCTTCGAGCTCTATTTCCGCCACGGGATGCGCGACTTCCGGGACATCGGACACAAGGCGATCTACGTCGCCGGGGCCTACCGGCTGCTCAATGTGATCGGATGGGCGCACGCCGAGCCCATCCTGCGGTCGCTCTCGCTCGCGCTCCAGTACTATACCGAGGAGAGCCCCGCAAAGTCCGACCAGGCGGCCGACCGGCCCTGGAAGTTCAACCGGTCGATCCTGGGCGGCATCCCGACGGGCTGGACCGGGGGGAAGCTCGACCCCGCCGCGACGGCCGATCTCTTCGTCGTCGCGCGCACGGCGGACTCCGAGGCCATGGCGAAGAAGACGGTCGATCTGCTCC
>DATGFI010000118.1:0-3402 GCA_035309205.1 Planctomycetota bacterium
GAGGCGCCATCGGCAACCTGGCCCTCTTCTCGCTGGGCATCATGCCGTACATCACCTCCTCCATCATCATGCAGCTGATGACGAAGGTGAGTCCCAACCTCGAGGCCATCGCCAAGGAAGGGCCCAGCGGCCAGCGTAAGATCTCCCAGTACACCCGGTACGCCGCCATCCCGGTCTGCATCATCCAGGGCTTCTTTGCCGCCCGGCAGCTCGCCTACTGGAGCGGCACCCAGGCTGCTCAGGGCAAGCTCGGGCTCCTGATGGACCCGGGCGTCGGCTCCATGATCTTCATGACCCTCGGAATGTCGGCCGGGGCCCTCTTCATCATGTGGCTCGGCGAGCAGATTACCGAGCGCGGCATCGGGAATGGAGCGAGCCTGCTGATCATGTCCGGCATCATCGCGCGCATGCCCGCCATCTTCTTCAAGATGTTCGAGAAGGCCCGCGAGGGCAGCCTGAGTTTCGGCTCGATCCTGACCATCCTGGCCGTCTACCTGGCGTCGATCGTCGCTGTCGTCTTCGTTACCCAGGCGACCCGGCGGATTCCGCTCCAGCACGCCAAGCACATCCGAGGTCGCCGGATGATGACGGGCGGCCGGAACTTCCTACCCCTCAAGGTCAACACGTCGGGCGTCATGCCCGTCATTTTCGCTTCGTCGCTCCTCGTCGTGCCCCAGATGCTGGGCCTGATCCCGGGCCTGGGATTCATGCGAGAGCTCTTCCAGCGCGGGTGGTTCTTCTACTCGCTCTTCTACATCACCATGATCTTCTTCTTCTCGTACTTCTGGACGTACCTGTTCATGCGTCCGGACGAGATCGCCCTCCAGCTCAAGGAAAGCGGCAGCTTCGTTCCCGGCATCCGCCCCGGAGAGAATACCGCGGCCTACCTCAACACCATCCTCTCGCGCATCACGCTCTGCGGCTCCGCCTTCCTCTGCGCCATCGCGCTCCTGCCCGATCTGATCTCGGCGGCCCTGCAGCTGGACCGCTACCTCGTCGCCTTCCTCGGCGGCACGGGCATCCTGATCGTCGTCGGTGTCGGCCTGGATATCATCAACAAGATCGAGTCGTATCTCATCATGCACCACTACGGCACATTCCTTGGCGGCAGCTCCCGCATCCAGGGGCGGCGCTAAGGCTCCGCACTAAGATTTTGCAGGCACCCGGAGCGAAGGTATCCTGATCCGCACCGTGGGGCGGATCTCGAAAGTCGGCATTCAGGTTGATGGCGAGGACCCGGTGAGACTCCTGTTCGTCGGCGCGCCCGCGGTCGGCAAAGGGACCCAGGCCAAGCGCCTCGCCGAGTCCCTGGGCGTGCCCCATATCTCCACCGGAGATATCCTCCGCGCCACCGCCAGCCAGCCCACCCCGCTGGGCCAGAAAGTGAAGAAGTACATCGATCTGGGGTCTCTCGTACCCGATGAGCTCATGATGAGCATCATTGAGGAGCGGTTCCGCCGCGACGACGTCAAGAAGGGCTACATCCTCGACGGCTTCCCGCGCACGACCGCCCAGGCCATGGGCCTGGACCTGCTGCTGGCGCGCTTGGGCCAGTCCATCACCCGCGTCCTGCTTTTCGAATGCCCCGATGCGGTCATCATGGAGCGCATCATCGAACGCCGCTCCTGTCCGAAGTGCGGCACTCCGTACCACCTGCGCTGGCAGAAACCGAAGGTCGAGGGCATCTGCGACCGCGACGGCACCCCGCTCGTCCAGCGCGTCGACGATACCCGCACAAAGGTATTCCACCGGCTGGACCAGTACCGCTCCGAAACGGCCGCCGTCATCCCTCATTACGACCGGCGGGGCCTCGTCCGCCGGGTGAACGCCGACCAGCCGCCCGACGACGTCTATCGCGACGTTGTCGCGGCCGTCGCGAAAGAGTAATCTCGACTCATGACCAACGCCACCCGCAAGTCCGCCTGGGAGATCGACATTATGCGGCAGGCCGGCCGTATTGTCGGCGAAGGTCTCAAGCTTCTCGAGAAGGCCGTCCGGCCCGGAGTCTCAACGGGAGATCTGGACGCCCTTTTCGAAAAGCACGTGCTCTCCTCCGGCGCCAGGCCCACGTTCAAGGGCTACCGCGGCTTCCCGGCCTCCCTCTGTGTATCGATCAACGAGGAGGTCGTGCACGGAATCCCGTCGTTTGACCGGAAATTGAAGGACGGCGACATCGTCTCGCTCGATGCGGGCGCGACTTTCAAGAACTATGTGGGCGATGCGGCGATCACCGTCGGGGTCGGAAAGATCAGCCCCCGGGCGCAGAAGCTGATCGATACCACGAGGGAATCGCTCGAGGCGGCCATCGCGGTGGTCGGTCCGGGCGCGAAACTCTCGGTGATCGCGGCCACGATCCAGAACTATGCCGAGAGCCGGGGATACGCGGTGGTGAAGAAGTACGTCGGGCACGGGATCGGGCAGGAGCTGCACGAGCCTCCGCAGGTCCCCAACTTCGTCCAGAAGCCCATCGACAGCTTCGAGTTCATCCTCCGCGAAGGGCACTGTATCGCGATCGAGCCGATGGTGAACGAGGGGACGGACGACGTCAAGACCCTGTCGGACCACTGGACCGTGGTCACCCTGGACCGCCGCCTGTCGGCCCACTTCGAACACACGATCGCGGTGACGAAGGACGGCCGGGAAGTCCTGACCCGCGTCTGAGCAGAAGGCTGCACAGCCGGCTCCCCCATCCAATTCCTTTCCCAGCAGGCACGATCTTTGCGATGATCCTCCCATGTTCCACAAGCGGCTGGAGTCCCTTCTGCAGGCGGCCCTGGAGCGCCGGATCCTCGGGGCCGAGGCCGCCGATGCGCTCCGGAAGCTGGCTCGGGAGCAGGTCAAGGAGGGGGGCGCCCTGACCCTGGCCTCGGTATTCGGCTGGCTGGGCGGAGGAGCGGTTGTCCTGGGCATCATGCTCCTGATCGGGTCCAACTGGGAGGGCATCCCGAATCTCGTGAAGATCGGAGGCTTCCTCTTTCTCCTGGCGGGGACGCACGCGATCGGATTCGGGATCACGAAATCCGGTCTCCCCTACGAGCGCACTGCGGCGGCCTTCCATTTCATCGGCGGGGGCCTTTTCCTTGCCGGGGTGGGTCTCATCGCCCAGATCTACCACCTCAGCGGCCGGCCGCCCAACGGCGTCCTCCTCTGGCTCATCTCGCTGGTGCCGCTCGTGATCCTTCTGAGATCCTCCTCGCTGTGCCTGATGTCCGTCTTTGCCTTTCAGCTGTGGATCCACCTGGAAGCCGCGCAAAACGGATCGCCCCTTCGCATGGACGATTCGTTCGCGCTCCACCTGCTTCTGGAGCTGGGCGTGGGCGTGGCGCTGGTGGGCTTTTCGGCAGCGGCGAAGGACTGGGATCCCGGCGTCGCGGCGGTATTGCGGGGCTGCGGCGCGCTCAT
>DATGFI010000119.1:0-3201 GCA_035309205.1 Planctomycetota bacterium
AAGCCTGCGGCCACCTGAACGCGGTTGACATCCTGGGCGAAGTAGTTGGCGTCGGCGGGGCTCAGCTCCCGGACATGGCGCTCCGCGTCCGCAGTGCTCATCCCCAGAGATTCCAGGCGGGCCTTGATCTTCTGCTCCGATGCGGGGTTCGATTCGGCGCGCCGCGTGGGGATGACATCCGCGAAGTAGGGAACTAGCGCGAGGTGAAAGGTCACGACCCCCAGAACGAGTTTTTTCATAAGGGCGTCATCCACCTAATATCTAATTGTTCCCGACTTCGAAGGCGATCAACGCAACAACGGCCACCAGAGTGAGGATGCCGAAGACCTATTCCCACCAGAGGTTGTCGGATTGCCCGCCCCAGTTTTCCTGGCCCACCAGCTGGATGCGCTCGGGATTGCCCGCGAAGTAATGGGTCTGGTCGTCCGTCAGGTTCAGAATCTGTTGCCGGGCCGCCTCCGAGGTCACGCCCAGCTGGACCAGCCGGCTTTCGACCTTTTGCGCGGACTCGGTGGTGTCGGCAGCTCGGCGGGTGGGAATGACGTCCGCATGCAAGGACTGGGTAAACAGTCCTGCCATCGCCACTGCCACCAGCAGCCGACTCACAGCGACCATACGGTCCTCCTCAAGCGATCTACCCGAGCCAGTCCGGCCGACCTTCCGGAGACCTCGGATTATAGGGGGGCGGAGAGGGGTGTCAACAAAAACGCCACCTTGACCCTACCCGCTACGATTAATATATTCAGGACGTTCTTCGTCCCCGTTTTCCTGCACAACATGAACAGAAAAGCCGTTGCTCTCCTCTCCGGCGGCCTCGACAGCATGCTGGCGGTCCGGGTGATTCTCGAGCAGGGAATTCCCGTCACGGGAATCCGCTTCATCACGCATTTCGGCTGCGATCCGGTGACCTCGGGCTCCTGCGGCCACGACGTCGAGCCGCTCGTGAAGGCCTGGGGTCACCTGGGCTTCACCGTGCGAATGTCCCACCTGGGACAGGACTTCATCGACATCGTGAAGAATCCCAAATACGGCCGCGGAAAGAACATGAATCCCTGCGTGGACTGCCGGATCATGATGCTCTCCTGGGCCCGGGAAGCCCTGGACCGTGAAGGCGCCGGCTTCCTCATCACCGGTGAAGTCCTCAATCAGCGTCCCATGTCCCAGACCCGGGAGCGGTTCCGGCAGATCGACCGGAATCTGGGCCTCGAAGGCCAGGTGCTGCGGCCGCTTTCTGCGAAGGTCCTCCCTCCGACGCTGCCCGAGATGGAGGGGATCGTGGATCGCTCCCGACTTCTGGATATTTCCGGCCGCGCCCGCAATCGTCAGTATGCGCTCGCCAAGGAGTACGGCATCACCGACATCCCCCAGCCCTCGGGCGGTTGCCTCCTGACGGATCCGGGCTATTCCGCCCGGCTTCGGGATCTCTGGGATCACGACCCCGACGCGGGCGCACGGGACATCAATCTTCTCCGCGTCGGCCGCCATTTCCGACCAACCGACGACTGCAAGGTCATCGTCGGCCGCATGGAGGCCGAGAACCACGCCCTTAAGACCTTCCGCGGCGCGGGCGATGTCCTGCTGTACCTGAAGGATCATCAGGGCCCCATGACCCTCGTGCACGGGCCCCACGGCATGCAGGAAATTCAGTTCGCCGCATCGCTTACCGTCCGGTACGGGGACGTCCCCGGCGGGGCGTCCGCCGACGTCATCGTCGAGCGCCAGGGGGGCGTCCCTTATTGCATCACCGCCGAACGCGCGCGTGAGGAGGACTACCTCTCCCTTCGCGTCGCGGCATCCTGACCGGGCGACCATGTCGCGCCGGACCGCGATCCCCCTGGTCCTGTTCGTCGTCGGGGCCGGGGCTCTCCGCGCCTGGTGCTTCACCGGACTTCAGATCGGCGATGACATCGTCTACTCCCGGATCGCGGTCAGCCGCCTCAGCGGCATCCCGGAGGTGACCAACACCCAGGGCGCGCGTAATGGATTCATGCTGCCGATCCTGGCGTCGTACGCGCTCTTCGGTCCGGGCGAAACCTCCCTGGTGCTCTATAACGTGCTGTGCTCGTCGGCCCTGGCGGGAGCGGTCTTCCTTCTTGCGCGGAGGCTGTTCGGCGACGCCGCGGCCGCGCCGGCCGCGCTCGTCGCGGCCGTTCATCCGAACCTGGTCCGCTATGCCTCGGAGTGCCATACCGACACGCCGGTCGCCCTCTGGATCACCGTGTCCGTTCTGGTCTTCCTGACGGCCCTCGACCTGGACCCCGGCGCGAGGAGACGGATCCTGTCGGGGCTGGTTCTGGGCTGGGCCTACCTCCACAAGGAGACGGTGGTCTACATGGCACTCTTCTTCGCCGGTCACTGGTGGGCGACGGGGCGCTCGTGGAGGTGGTATCTTCCGATCGCCCTGCCGGTGGTCGGGACCGTCCTTCTGGAGATGATCGGATTCTGGACGATGACGGGGAATCCCCTGGAGCGCTATGCGATGATCCGCCGCTGGCATGCCGGCTTCTACATGTCCGAACGCTACACCACGCTGGGCTCGATCCTTTACCGGCAATTCCTCGAGCTGCCGGTGCTGCTGTTCACCCCGTGGTGGGGAAACCGCTATATGGGTCTCATCAATCTGGCCTGCCTGGGGGCGGGGGCCTGGAGCCTCGCGAAGAAGGTGCCCGGCGCGGGCGTCGCCGCAGGCTGGTTCCTGGCCCTCTATGCGGGTTATAGCTTCTGGCCTTCCTCGCTTGTGCCGTTTCTGCCCGGCTTCTTTCTATTCGATTGGACCCTCCCGGCCCTGGGGGCGCCCCTGGCCGTCCTCTTCGGAAGCGCCGCGACCCGCCTCCCTCCGGTCGCGATGGCGCTGACGGCGGCCGGCATCCTGGCCGCGGCGGGAGTCACGCTCCACACCGCCAGGAACGACGGCCGTCCCTACTCGGCCGGGGCCCGGGAGGCCGGTCCCTGGCTGCGGGCCCATCCCAACGCCCGGGTGATCTCGGACGACAAGACCATCGAGGGCCTGGACTTCTTCGAAGGCCATCGTCCTTCGCATCTCTACATTCCCTTTCAGGAAGCGACGGACTTCGCCGGTTCGATCGTGATCGTGAGCAAGTTCTGGTCCCAGCAGGGCCGATGGTGGAGCCGGCCGGTGCCGGAGCCGGCCCTGCATCCGCCCCCATCGTGGAAGAAGCTCCACGAGTCGGATCTCCTGAT
>DATGFI010000120.1:0-2738 GCA_035309205.1 Planctomycetota bacterium
TGATTCCCAGGTGGAAGACCCAGAAGGCCGACAGCACCATCGCGTCGAAGCCCAGGGTCGAGAACTCACCCTTCTCCTTCGCGTTCTCGAGAATGCCGCCGACGAAATCCAGGTACTTCATCTTGAGCCGCTGCGAGTCGATGCTGAAGGGGTGGAGCCGCGACGTCGGCAGGACCGCGTGGGTGACGATCAGGTTGAGGAATTCCTCGTACGGGGCGATCTTTTCGAGCTCGATCGAGAGCAGCAGGAAGATCTTCTCCTCGAGCGGGGCGTCGGCCGGCTCTTCCTTCTTATAGCGCTCCATGACTTCGTCCAGGGCCTGCTCGAAGAAGTAGAGGGCGATGTGCTCCTTGGTCGGGAAATAGTTGTAGGTGGTGCCCAGGGCGATGCCGACCTTCTTGGCGACGTCGCGCATCGTGGTGCGGGCGAAGCCCATCTTCTGGAAGAGCTGGAGCGAAACGTCCAGGATCTTCTTCTTCGTGGCTTCCTTCTTGGTTTCTCGACGTCCCATGGTCGCCCTAATGAATGGATCTGTTTCGGGTCAGCGCCTTCCGGGCCAGCAGCCACGCGCCCCAGAGCACGAACGGCCAGGTTCCCAGGACCACGAGGCAGCCGTCGTAGCCCGCGGTCAGGAGCAGCGTCCCGCAGGAGATCAGCACCAGGATCGCGATTCCGAGCGCGGCCCAGGCGGCCCCCCCTCGGCCAGGGCCCCCGCTTTTATTCTGAACATGTTCATATTCTAGGGCCCTTTCCGCTGGATGTCAAGGGAACGCGCCGGATGCTTGATGCTTCCTGCTTCTTAATGCTTAATGCGTGTTGCCTAATGTTTCCGAGGAGCCCCATGACCCAGGTCCACTACACGGTCTCGCTTCCCGATCCCAATTCGCACCTCGTCCGGGTTCGCATGAAGGTGCAGGGTCTGCCGGGAGATTCGACGGACCTCGTCATGCCCGCCTGGACCCCCGGCTCGTACAAGGTCCGCGACTACGCGAAGAACATCCAGGACTTCTCCGCGGGCCGGGCGCCGTGGCGGAAAATCGACAAGAGCCGCTGGCGCGTCGCCGCCGGCGGAGACCTCCGCATCGACTACGACGTCTGGGCCTTCGAGCTCTCCGTGCAGTCGTCGCACGTCGACGCCGACCATGCCTTCCTCAACGGCGCCAGCATCTTCCTGTACGTCGACGGCCATAAGGACGCCCCGATTACCCTCGACTTCAAGATCCCCAAGCGCTGGCAGATCGCGTCGGGCCTCGAGGGTCGCGGCAAGACCCTGACCGCGCCCGACTATGACATCCTCATCGACTCCCCCATCGAGATCGGGACATTCACGAAGCGGTCCTTCAATGTCGGGGGCGTCCCGCACCACCTTGTCATCCACGGTGAAGGGAACTATGACGAAAAGAAGATGCTCGGCGACATCCGGAGGATCGTCGAGACCGAGGTGAGGATTCTCCGGCACATCCCGTATCCCCACTACACGTTCATCCTCCACAATTCCTCGGAGCGTGGCGGCGGTCTCGAGCACCTGAACTCGACCGCGCTGCAAGTCTCGGCGCAGGGGTACAAGCCGCGCGAAAAGTACGAGAACTTCCTCGAATTGGTCGCCCACGAATTCTTCCATCTCTGGAACGTGAAGCGGATCCATCCCGAGATGCTCGGACCCTTCGACTACGAGCGCGAGGTCTACACCACCCTCCTGTGGGTCATGGAAGGCTTCACCAGCTACTACGACACGATCGTCCCCTGCCGCGCGAAGCTCTTCACGCCGGACAAGTACTTCAAGAAGATGGCCGACGGCATCCAGAAGTACGAGGAGAAGCCCGGGCGCAGGCGGCAGTCGCTGTCGGAGTCGAGCTTCGACACCTGGATCAAGCTGTACCAGCCCAATGAGAACTCGACCAACTGCCAGATGAGCTACTACGAGAAGGGCGAGCTCGTGGGGATGTGCCTGGACCTGGAGATCCGGCATCGCACCGGGAACCGGAAGTCCCTGGATGACGTCATGCGCGCCCTCTACCGGGACTACGGCCGGAACGGCGAGGGCTTCCCGGAGGCGGAGTTCAAGCACGCCTGCGAGAAGGCGGCGGGGAACCTCGACCGCTTTTTCCGCGACCTGGTGGACGGCGTCGCCGACATCCCCTGGAACAAGTACCTGGGCTACGCCGGCGTCGAGTACGTCAAGGACGCGAAGAAGCCCGATGAGGGCGAGACCGCCCGAAAGGCGCGCGCCTGGCTGGGCATCGGGACGTCGAAGTCCGGCGGCGTGCTGTCGATCGCGCACGTCATCGAGGACGGGCCCGCCTGGAAGGCGGGCCTGTCCGCGAAGGACGAAGTCCTCGCGATCGACGGAGTCAAGCTCGGGGCGGACGACTTCGAGCGACGGCTGGAGGAGTTCGAGCCGGGAGATCGCGCGAGGTTCGCGATCTTCCGCTCCGGCTACCTCCGGGAGCTTCCGGTGACCTTCGGGTCCAGGGAGAACGTGACCTGGACCATCCGGCGGGCGAAGTCCCCTAGCGCCCTCCAGAAGAGGATCTACGAGGGGTGGCTCTGGAACAAATGGGAGCCCCCGAAGACGAAGTGAGGGCCGGGTCCCGCGTTCCTCGAGGCGTCCTAGCCTTCGGCGAGCGAGAGGGCGGGCTTGCCGCACTTCTCGCAGTGGATGGCGGTCTTCTCGAACTTCGGCTCGTTGAGGACGTGGCCGCACTCGACGCAGCGGAAGGAGCCCTGGGCGCGAATGA
>DATGFI010000121.1:0-6550 GCA_035309205.1 Planctomycetota bacterium
TGTGCGAACTCGTCGCTGAAGAAATCCTCGTAGGGATCCTGGTAGCGAACGAGGCGCGTGACGATGAGGTGCGCCACCGCAGGCTCGACGGCCTTCGCCGTGGCAACGAAGGACTTCGAGACGTTGTCGAGGCGGTCGAAGACCGCGGGGTCCACCTTTTCGATCACGGGACGGCCTGCGCCCGACACCCGACCTGTCAGGAGCCCGCTGGCATAGACCGTGATCGTGAAAAGCGCGAAGCTCGCGCCGGAAAGGATTCCTCGGAAGCTCATCGCGGTCCTCCTCTATCTTGCGGCGCGGGCCTGCTCCAGGAGCCGGCGCTGGGCGGCCGAGAGTCGCCGCGGAATCTCGACCTTGAGCGTCACGATCACGTCCCCACGACGGCCCCGGCGGTCCCGGTGGCCCTGTCCGGCCAGGCGGAACTGCTGGTTGGGCTGCGTCCCTGCCGGCACCGTCATCTCGGCCGTTCCCTCGGTGAGGGGGACGTCGACCTTTCCGCCCAGGAGCGCCGTCCAGACGTCGACCCGCACGTCGCGGCGCACGTCGAGGGTCTCGGCCGGCTCCGGATACACCTCGATTTCGGTCTCGTACTCCTCCGGCCAGCGGTGGAAGGCGCGGGCCCGGACGCGGTTGCCGAAGAGCTCCCCGAAGATGTCGCCGAAGTGGCTGAAGACATCGGCCGAGGAATCAAAGCCGCGGAATCCGGTGTCGGCCGCGACCTGCTCGGATCCGCCGCGATCGTAGGCCGCGCGGGACTTGGGATCCTTCAGGACGTTGTAGGCCTCGGCAATGCGGGTGAACTTCTGCTCGGCCGACTTGTCCCCCGGGTTGCGATCCGGGTGATGCTTCGCGGCCAATTTTCGAAAGGCGGCGCTGATCTCCTCGGTGGTAGCTGTCCGCGAGACACCCAGATCGGCGTAGTAGTCACGTTCCATAGGCACGGCAACCCTCCACTCTTCTCGTAACGCGGAAGAGGGATCTGCAATTCACGCGCCAGGATCCGCTGCCCCGGGGTCCGCCCGGGGCCGCTGCCATCCTGACAGAGCGAACTAGCCAGTCGATCATACACACCTAACCGCCTATCCAGCAATAAGTTCAGAGTGGATGGAATCCAGATCCTTGGCACGACGTTTGCATTATGCCAAGCGGGTTCGTTGAAAGGAGAATGAAAATGTTCGGACCGTTGAGCGAACTGAGCAATCGGATGCAGTGGCTGCGAGAGGAGCTGGAACCTTCCTTCGCTCCTTCCCTCAATGTCGTTGAGGACGGCGAGTCGATCCTCGTCGAGGTCGAGGTCCCTGGATTGAAAGCCGGCGACGTCGAGGTCACGTTCGATAACGGCGAGCTGACGCTGAAGGGCGAGAAGAAGTACCAGGGCAAGGAAAACGCCCCGGTTCATCGCCGGGAGCGGGTCTACGGCGCCTTCACGCGCTCGCTCGCGCTGCCCTGGGAGATCATGGCCGACAAGATCTCAGCAGAGATGAAAGACGGCGTACTGACCGTGGTGCTGCCGAAGGCGGAAGCCTCGAAGCCGCGGAAAGTGGCCATCAAGGTCGCGGACTCCAAGTAGTCCGTTCCCAGGCGGCCGCACGTGCAGTCGCCCCGGGGCCGGTTTCTCCAACGACCGGCCCCGGTTTCCCCCCGCGCGTCAGACGACCAGGCTGTACAGGACCTTGAGATAGCGGCCTTCGGGGTAAAGACTGCTCACGGGATGGTCGGGACCCGCCCCGGCAATCCGGAAGGTCCGGAGCTCCCGCTCCGATGCGCGCTGCACGATCTGGAGAAACTCCTCCGCCGCGACCAAGCCCGTGCAGGAACAGGAGACCAGGATCCCCCCCGGCCGGACGACGCGGCTCGCCAGCGCGTTCAGATCGTGGTAGCCCCGCCGCGCCTTCGGCAGGTCTTCGGCCTCCCGCGCCATCTTCGGCGGATCCAGCACCACCACGTCGAACTTCTCTCGGCATTGCTTGAGATAGTTGAAGACGTCCTGATGGAAGAAGTCGACCTTCACCCGATTGAGCCGCGCGTTCTGCCGCGCCGTCTCCAGGGCCTCCTCGTCCATGTCGACCCCGACCACCCGCGTGGCTCCGGCCTTGGCCGCCGATACCGCGAACCCCCCCGTGTAGCAGCACAGGTCCAGCAGGTTCTTCCCCCGCGACAGGTCCGCCACCGCCCTGCGGTTCTCCCGTTGATCGCAGAAGAAGCCCGTCTTGTGGCCGCGGGCGAAATCCACCCGGAACTGGACGCCGTGCTCCTGGATCACGACTCCCTCGGGCGGCTTCTCCGCCGCGAGCGTGAAGCCCTCCAGCTCCTGCGTGCGCGCATCCGCCTGGACGAAGGCCCCCGGGAAGACCTTGCGCACCACGTCGAGCTGCTTCAGCATTCCCAGGGAGAAGATCTCGATGGAATGCACGTTCGCGTAGCGATCGACGATCAGTCCGGACAGCCCGTCGCCTTCCGAGTGGCAGACGCGGTAAGCGTCGGAGGCGATCCCCAGCGTTTCGCGGAAGGCGAGCGCCGCCCGAAGCCGCTTTTCGATGAGACCGTCCTCGGCCGCCCCGAGCATGCGGATCGAGATCTCCGACTTCGGATTGTAGAACCCGCAGCCCAGAGTCGCGCCTGTCCGGTCGACCACGTCGACGATCGTGCCGGCGTCGATGAAGGTCTCGGGCTTGACCACCATCTTCCGGAAGAAGAACAGGTGGTGCCGGCTGCCGGGCACCCGCAACCGCACCGACGGACGGGGGGGCGCGGGAGTGTTCATGAATGGGGAATGATAGCGTCCGGGCGGCGGGCGATCACGAAGTACTGGAGCGGCCTCGAGTGCGGATCGTCCAGGCGGCGAAGGAAGCCCACCAGGAACCGCAGTTCCGCCGCGGCCACGCGCGCGAGGAGCCGCAGCGGCCAGCTGAGCCAGGATCCCGGTCGGAGCGAGACTCCCAGCGGAAGATGGGCCCCGAAATCCGACAGCTGGTCCCGGAGGTAGGTGAAATAGCCGCCGGAGGCGCTCACCTCGACCCGGTCAAATCCCGCTTCGGCCAGCAGGTGCCGCAGGCCGAACGGCGTGTAGCGGTAAAAGTCGTGCGGCGCCTGGTGAACCGGGTGCAGGAACGGCACGGAGAGTGCGAGCGTCCCCCCCGGCCGGAGCACGCGGCACAGCTCCACGAGTACCCGCCCGGGCCGCGCGACATGCTCCAGCGTCTCTGTGCACAGGACCAGGTCGAAGATCCCCTCCCGGAAGGGGCTGCGCTCCAGGTCCGCCAGCGCGTCGAGCGCGGCATAGTCCCAGCCCGCGTCGCCGACGCCCCGATCCGTGGATACGTATCGCCGGCCCTCGAAGAGCGGGCGGTAGATGCATTCGCCCGCGCCGGCATCCAGGACCCGGCCGCCCGCGGGCGCCAGGGCCGAGGCGCGGCGGACGAATTCGTTGATCGAGCGGCGGCCAGGATCGTCGGAAACGCGGAGCGACGGCTTCTCCATCACGCCGACGGATAGCATCCGAGCACCTTCACGAACGTGATGTGCTCCTTCAGCTCCTTGAGGGCGGCGGCGACTGCCTTGTCGTGCAGGTCTCCCGTCAGATCGACGTAGAAGAGATACTCGAAGGGCTTGCCGGGGATCGGCCGCGATTCGAGGCGCGAGAGGTTGACCCCCCGCCGGGCGAAGACCTCCAGGGTGCGGAAGAGGGCGCCGGGCCGGTTCTCCGTGCCGTACACCACCGAGACCTTGTCGATTCGCGTTCCGTTCTTCGACGAGTCGAGCGGATCGCGCGCGATCACGATGAAGCGCGTGTAGTTCTGAGGATCGCTCTCGATCCCTTCCTTCAGGATCTCCATGTCGAAGTGCTTCGCCGCGGCGCTCGACGCAATCGCCGCCGCATCCATCGCCTTCTCCTCCTTGATCATCTTCACGCTGCCGGCCGTGTCGTAGACCTGGAGGACCGACCACTGCGGGTGCTGTCGGAGCAGCCGCTCGCATTGGGCTGCCGCCTGCGGATGCGCGTAGATGCGCTTGACGTCGGTGATCTTCGTGCCCCGGTTCGCAATCAGGTTGTGCACGACCCGAAGCTTCGTCTCCCCGACGATCTGCACGTCGAATTCCACCAGGAGGTCGTAGTTCTGATGGATCGAGCCGCCCAGGGTGTTCTCCACCGGGACGACGCCGTAAGCCGCGTCACCCGCGACCACCTTCTCGAAGACGTCCCGGAAGGACCCCGAAGGCGAGGTCTTGGCCTTGTCGCCGAAGAACTGGCGGACCGCCTTCTCGCTGAAGGCCCCATGCTCGCCCTGGAAGGCGACGGCCTCGGGGTGCGCGGAGCCGTGGTGCTTCTTCCCGGCCTTCGACGGGACCGGCAGGCGGTGCGAAAGCCCCAGGCGCTTCCCCACCACCGGGGCGATCGCCTCGAGGTCCCGGAGGAGGCGCTCGACCAGGTCGAACGTCAGGCTCTGGGGGCCGTCGGACAGCGCCTTCTCCGGCTCGGGGTGGCATTCCAGCATGACCCCGTCGGCGCCGGCCGCGATCGCCGCCATCGCCAGGGGCGCCACGTAGGCCCGGACGCCCGTTCCGTGGCTGGGATCCACGATCACCGGGAGGTGCGTCTTTTCGTGCAGCACCGGGACGGCGTTCAGATCGAGTGTGTTCCGGGTCGACGTCTCGAACGTGCGGATGCCGCGCTCGCAAAGGATGACGTCGCGGTTCTTGCCGGTCGAGAGGATGTATTCCGCCGACTGCAGCCACTCCTCGATCGTCGCCGAGAGGCCCCGCTTCAGGAGCACCGGCTTGCGGATTTCGGCACACTCCTTGAGCAGGTCGAAATTCTGCATGTTCCGCGCGCCGATCTGGAGGATGTCGGCGTACTTCGCGACGATTTCGACCTTGTCGGGCGCCATCACCTCGGTGACGATCTTCATGCCCGTCAGCTCGCGGGCCTCCTCGAGCAGCTTGAGGCCGTCCTCCCCCATGCCCTGAAAGGCATAGGGCGAGGTGCGGGGCTTGTAGGCTCCTCCGCGGAGGATGGTCACCCCCATCGCCGACAGCTTCTGGGCGGACTCCAGCAGCATTTTCCGGTTCTCGACCGAGCAGGGCCCGGCCATCACCACGACCTGGTCGCCGCCGATGGCGACCTCTCCGATGCGGATGACCGAGTCCTCCCGCTTCACCTCGCGGCTGGCGAGCTTGTAGGGCTTGCTGACCCGCATCACCTGGGCGACGCCCGGGAGCTGCTCGAAAAGGCCGGTTTCCAGCTTCGCCGCGCCGATGACGGCGACCACCGAGCGCTCCTTTCCCTCGACCAGCACGGGGCTGCCCCCGGCGCGTTTCACGTGGTCTTCTATCGCGTGCAGCTGTTCGTCGGAGAGTCCGGGTTGCAAAACGATGATCATGAAGTCCTCAGATTAGAGCGTTGGACGGACAAAAGTGCAACGGTAAGCTGGGCCGGGAGCGCCGTGGGGCGGCTACTTGATCCCGGCGAACTTCTTGAACTCCGCGAGCGCCTCGTCGTGCTCCTGCATGCCCTTCTTCAGAGCCTCCAGGGTCGGCTTGGCGTCCATGAGCTCAAGAAGCTGGCTAAATCGGACGCTGATGGCGTTGACGTAGAGATAGCCGCGCTTCCGGTTCTGCAGAAGCGGGGCGAGCGCCAGGAGGGCGCCCAGGCCCTCCCGCCGGGCTTTCTTCACCACCGCATCCCCGCCGGCCTTGGGCTCGGCGATCCAGGCCCGAAGCGGGCTCATGGCCTTTTCGTAGGCGGTCACCAGCGGCACCACCGTCCGCGGATCCAGGGGAGCGTTCACGCCGATCACCTCGATCGCTTCCTCGAAGTAGTCGTGAAAGCCCTTGATCAGCTCCTGGACGCGTTCTTCGGTCTTGAGACCCTGGAGAAAGTGGCCTTCGGAGGCGCCGATCATTCGCCGGGCGAGAAGCTCGCACATGCCGCCGACGCGCATCTTGGCCTGCCGCTCCATCCAGACGGACCACAGACTGTAGCGGGTGTCATTGCGCTTCTCGATGGCCTCGATCCGCTCCAGCCACGGCTCCTTCCATTTCGACCAGGCGGCCGCGTCGAAGTTCTTGAGGAACTTCGGGTACTCGTCGACGAACTCGCCGTAGAGCTTCTCCAGGGACACCAGGTCGCCGGCCACTTCCTGGACGCGCTCCTTGAGCTCGAGGGCGTAGTCGGCGTCCGTCCCGAATCGCAGGTCGGCCATCCGGAAGAACTCCTCATCCCCCACCTTCAGCGTCACCGAGTCTTTCTGGTCCCGGGGGTTATAGTGAATCTTGGCCCGGTACTTGATGGAGTACGGTTTCCGGACAAACTTGTAGACCTCCTCGTGCAGCTGCCCTCCGCCCTCCGCGCTGAAGAGATGGAAGCTGGGCTGGCCGCTGTCGTCCTCCCAGACAAGGGGCTCATCGTCCTCGCGCTCGCCCTCCTTGAAGTCGCTGAAGAGTTCCAGGGCGTAGACGCGCGCCCGGAGCTTCACCTCCGGTGGGAGATTGGTCACGCCGTCGATGCGAAACACCCACATTCCGTCCTTCTGGACGATGCTCAGCGCGA
>DATGFI010000122.1:0-3860 GCA_035309205.1 Planctomycetota bacterium
GAGGCTTCCCCTTTCCAGCGCCTCGCCCAGAAGCTCGGAGCGGAGGTGTTCCTGGTAATTGTCCTTGTTGGTCCGGTCGCGCGAGGCGCGCTTCAGCTCCGCGAGGATCATGAACCGACAGATCGAGCGGAGCCAGACACCGAAATCCTTGTCCACCTGAAAGTCCCGGAGCTGCTCGAAGGCGCGGATGAAGGTCTGCTGGACCACCTCATCGACGAGGCCGGCGTCGGGCACGCGGAAGGCCGCATAGGCCAGGAGCATCTCCTGGTACTGGGCGACGATGCCCGAGTAGGCGTCCCGGTCGCCCGAGAGCACGCGCTGCAGAATCGCTTCCAGATCCTTCATACCGACCCCTATAAGCAGGACCGGACCCCGGCATTACATGCAAAATGGAGGATTGTGTGCTTATATAGTGTAACCACGGTTTGGTCGGAGGATGGCGCGTGAGATCACGATCCCTGGGATTGGCGTTCCTGGCGTTCCTGGCGTCCTGCGGAGGAGGAGAGGCCTCCCGCCCCCTGGAGAAGATTCCGCCGATCGCGCTGCATCCGCAGAATCCCCACTACTTCCTCTTCCGGGGAAAGCCGGCGCTCCTGATCACCTCGGGCGAACATTACGGAGCCGTGCTCAACCTCGACTTCGACTACGCCACGTATCTGAAGACGCTGCGGGCCGACGGACTGAACCACACCCGCATCTGGGCCGGGACCTATCGCGAGATTCCCGGATCCTTCGGCATCACGGACAACACCCTGGCGCCCTTCCCCAACCGCTACGTCTGCCCCTGGGCCCGCAGCGAGACGCCGGGCTACGCGCATGGCGGGAACAAGTTCGACCTGACCAAGTGGGACCCGGAGTACTTCCGGCGGCTCAAAGACTTCATGACCAAGGCGCACGAGGCCGGGATCGTCGTCGAGGTGAACCTCTGGTGCCCCAACTATGAGGAGTCGCTCTGGAAAGCGTCGCCGCTCCATGCGTCGAATAACGTCAACAACGTGGGCACCTGCGGGAAGGACGAGACGTACACGATGAAGCACGCCGACCTCCTGGCCATCCAGGAGTCGACCACGCGCAAGATCGTCCGCGAGCTCACCGACTTCGACAATCTCTACTACGAAATCTGCAACGAACCCTACTTCGCCGGGGTCTCCCTCGACTGGCAACGCCACATCGCGGAGGTGATCGTCGACGCGGAGAAGGACCTTTCCGGCAAGCACCTGATCTCTCAGAACATCGCCAACGGCCGGGCCAAGGTGACCAATGCGGATCCCGCGGTCTCGATCTTCAACTTTCATTACTGCGTGCCGCCGGACGTGGTCCCGATGAACTGGGCGCTGGACCGCGTCATCGGCGAGAACGAGACCGGATTTCGCGGCAAAGAGGACGTCCTGTATCGGACGGAGGCCTGGGACTTCCTGTGCGCCGGCGGCGGTCTCTACAACAACCTGGACTACTCGTTCACCACGAAACATCCCGACGGCAGCTTCCTAGACTACCGGTCGCCCGGCGGAGGCAGCCCCGCGCTCCGGAGGCAGCTGGGGATCCTCAAGAAGTTCCTCTACGGCTTCGAATTCGTCAGGATGACGCCGTCCGACTCGATCGTCCGAACGGTGTCCATTGATGGGTTGCGCGCTCGGGTCCTGGCGGAGCCCGGACGCCAGTACGCGATCTACTTCCATATCCCTCCGGGCGGCGGCGGATTCTCGGTGCGGTGGACCGGCTTGATCGAACCGCAGTTCACGGAGGCGACCAGCTTCTGGGCGACCGGCGACGGCGGCGCGCGCCTCTGGATCGACAACAGGAAACTGGTGGACACGTGGGGGGAACCGGGCGTGAAGGAAGAGTCGGGCACGCTGAACCTCGTCGCGGGTCAGAAGGTCAAGGTGGTGATGGAATGTCGCGGGGGTCGGGCAGCGAAGCTCGGCTGGTCCGGCCCGAGCCAGAAGCTTCAGGTCATTCCCAAGAGCCGACTGTTCCTGCCGGACGGCGTGGCCGGTGGCCTCCAGGGGGACTATTTCGAGGACGCCGACCTGCGGTCGAAGCGGCTCACGAGGACCGACGGGAAGATGGAATTCGACTGGGCACAGAGGGGCCCCTTCCCCCTGGAGACGCGCCAGCGCAGTTTCGAGGTGCTTCTCGACGTCCCGTCGGGCACCTACACGTCGGACTGGGTGGATCCCAAGACGGGCGCGATCGACAAGATCAGGAACTTCTCGCATTCCGGCGGGGCCCGGTCGCTCGACTCGCCGCTCTTCAGCGATGACGTGGCGCTGCGGCTCCGTCGGCAATAGGAGAACGGCGTCACCCGGAGGTCCGGGATTCCCTACTGGACTTCGGCCTTGGCAGGCTGCGGCTTGATGGCTTCGAGGTAGTGCAGGGCGCGGGTCCGCAGGCCGTTCATCGACGCGGTCGCTTCTCCCCTGCAGAGCTCGGGGTCCTCAAGCCACTGCTTGGCGCGGTAACGGCCCTGCGACGACGACACCAGGAAGGAGAATGCCAGATCGTCGGACTGGCCTCCGTAGCCGGGGAAAAGCGATCCCAGATACTTGCGGAGGGGAAGCCCCATCGGCTCGTGCTGGGCGCGAACCTGCTTGAGCATGCCGCGCATCCGGTAGAGCGTGCCTGCGAATTCGCCCGGCTTCCCATGGACCTTGAGATGCTCCAGCTCCTCCATGGTCCGCCGTGTCTCGTCGGGCTGCATGAGAAGCAGACAGTAGAGATCCCACCCGGGCGGCGGAGTCATGCCGTCCATCAGCTTCTTGCACGCTTCGAGCTTGCGCAGGTCCTCGATGAATTCGGGTTTGAGCTGCACCTTCGTCGGCGACATGCTGCGGATCGTCGTATCCTTCTCGGCGGGGGCGACGTTATCTCGCCGCGCATCCAGCAGGGCCTTTCGATAGGAGTCGACGAGCCGGGAGAGGATCTTGAGCTTCAGCGTCGAGTCGGCCGCGGACCCGGCCGGGTCGCTCACCCACTTCGCCACGGATTGCCTGGCCTTTGCGGAGCCCATCAGGAAGACCAGGGCCAGGTCCTGCTTCATCCCGTCTAGGATCCCCGCGGGAGACTTGCCGAGGAATTCGCGAAGCTGCTTCGCCAGGGGCAGGAGCTGGGATTTGATTTCCTTGAGCTTGTCGGTAAGCGACGAGACGACCTTCACCTCGCCGCCCTTCTTGCGCATCATCAGGAGACGCTCGGTCTCGGCCTGGAAGGCGTCGCGCCCGATTTTCAGGAGGGTGAAGCCTTCCCAGAACTCGATGCGAGCGCCGGCGGCGCCCAGGATCTGACAGCCCTGTTCGACGACTCGAAGATCGTCGACGGTCTGCGGATCGACTTCCGACATGTCGGCGACCCTCCCGGGCGGACTTCCCATTCGCTCGCGTGCCGGCCCCCATGGCGAGACCGGTTTATGGGTATAGGCTATCGCGGAATGGGCCAGTTTCAAGGATAATGACGCCGGCGGTCTGGCGGGTTCCCGGCAATCCGTCCCGCTCCCCTGCGACGTGCCAGCGGCCCTTGCCGGGAGATCCTTGCGCAGGCGCCGGGATCCGTCGGCCCTGCTGCTGGGGGTCGCCCGGCCCGGTTGCGATGCCCCTATCGCTGCTCGCGCGGCTGCTCGCGAATCTCGAGGTGGAAGCTCACTTCCTTGGCGGGCGCCTCCGGTCGAATCGAGTAGCTGATCGTGCCCAGGGTCCGGGGCGTTCCATAGTCGATCGAGCGCTGGAGGCTCCCTGCGCCGGAGCTCTGGGTGGACTGCACGCCGGAGGACGAGATCCACTTCTCCAGCGTCTCGGCGATCTCCCGGGGATCGACGTCCGCCTGGTCGCCCTTCTTCACCGTAAAATCGGCAAAGCGCTCGAACT
>DATGFI010000123.1:0-2033 GCA_035309205.1 Planctomycetota bacterium
AATTGTCGCGCCCGCTGAGCAACTCGCTGCACATCTGCGCAGTGGGCAACATTGTCTTGACGCTTTTCCGGGTAAAGCCAGAATTGAATATCGTTCCACGTCGGCGACCGGGAGATGCCAGCTGAATGGGGGAGGGTATGATCGAGGTGTCCGGCTCCCCGGGAATGCGATCCCCGTCGCGCCACATCTACTTCTCCATGACCAAGAGCCTCTGTCGTACCTGCAAGGGGGCGGTGGACGCGAAAATTCAGATCCGAGACGGGGCGGTCTACTTTGACAAGTTCTGTCCGGTCGACGGCAAGCAGGAGGTGCTCGTCGCCTCGTCGGCCGAGTGGTATCTCGACTGCCTCTCGTTCATCGCGCCGAACACGCCTCCCAAGCGGGTGATGAAGGAGATCCAGCGCGGCTGCCCATTCGACTGCGGCGCCTGCCCCTCCCATCAGCAGAAGGTCTACCTGCCAGTCATCCCGATTACCTCCGGCTGCAACCTCGACTGCCCGATCTGCTACACGATCAACAAAAACGACGACGCTCACAACCTCTCCAAGGAGGAGCTCCAGAAGATCCTCGACAACCTGGTCGAGGAGCACGGCGAGATCGACATCATCAACTTCACGGGCGGGGAGCCGACCCTCCACCCGCACCTTCCCGAATTCCTAGAGATGTGCCGCGCGGCGGGCATCAAGCGGCTGACGGTGTCCACGAACGGCTTGAAGCTTGCTGATGAAGCCTACGTCCGGCGCCTGGCGGCGGCCGACGCCCGCATCGTCCTCTCGCTCGACACGTTCCGTCCCGAGGTCGACAAGGTCATGCTTGGGGCGAACACCATCCAGGCCAAGCTCAGGGCTATCGACCTGCTGGAAAAATACGATGTCGCGACCACCATCCTGCCCGCCGTGGCGGCGGGACTGAACGACCAGGATGTTCCTGCGCTGTTCGACCTCGTTCTGAAGAGGCCCCACATCCGTTCGCTGGAACTGCACACGCTCACATTCACCGGCCAGGGCGGCGTGGGCTTCAATCGAAGCGCACGGATCACCATTCCGGACCTGCACAAGCGGCTCGAGGAAGCGACCAAGGGGATTCTTACGTGGAAGGACTTCGTCCCGTCGCCCCTGGCCCACGTGCACTGCTACTCCATCTGCTACATCCTTCTGCTCGACGGGGGCGGCTTCATCCCTTTCACCCGGCTCATGTCGCGCCAGAAGCTCTTCGAACTGCTGGAGGACTCGCTCTACATTGAACCGCGCGAGAAGCTCGAGGCCGTGTTTACGGAGATGATCGACGACGTCTGGGCCAATCCGGACAAGTACCCGCAGGGCGAGGCGATCCTGAAGACCCTGAAGCGGCTGATCCGAGAGATGTTCCCGACCGAAGGCGCGCCGCTGACGATTCTTCAGCGGCAGAAGATCGCCGAACGCTGGACCAAGGCGGTCTACATCCATTCGCACATGGACGAGGAGAACTTCGACGTCTCGCGCATCATGAAGTGCTGTGTCGGGGTGCCCTGCGCGGACGGGACGAACATCCCGACCTGCTCCTACAACGTGCTTTACCGCGAGAAGGACTCGCGCTTCGCGGACGCGGGAATGCTTGCGCGGATGAAGGCCCAGCGTCCCGCAGGGGCGCCGGTCGGAGGAGGCAGTCATGCAGCTCCCCATCATTGACCCCAAGTTCGTCAGCACGCCGGACGCGGCGAAGCGCGAGGTCTACCACTCGTTCTCGAAAGGCATCTGCCCGAAGTGCCGGGAGCTCGTGGACGGTGTCCGCATTATCCGCGACGGCAAGGTCTACCTGAGGAAGCAGTGCGCGAAGGACGGCCGGTCGGAGGCCCTTATCTCCGGCGACGCGGACTGGTTCCTGAAGTCGCTGACCTACATCACCAACGGTTCCGTCCCGCTGAAACACTCGACCGCCGTGTCGGAAGGCTGCCCGAAGGACTGTGGCCTCTGCCCGGACCACGAGCAGCACAGCTGCCTGCCGATCATCGAGATCACCAACCACTGCAACCTCGAGTGCCCGATCTGCATCGT
>DATGFI010000124.1:0-2659 GCA_035309205.1 Planctomycetota bacterium
GCAAGATCGTTTTCTCCTCCCAGAAAGCAGGCCCCCGCCTTCGCGAACGGGTCCGCGGCGGGTGAATCACCGAGAATGGAGAGCACCTTCGCCGTTTCGGAGGTCGAGGGTCGGCCCCTAGAACGCCTCAAGTGGACCAACTCGCAGGTCTGAATTGGGGCGAGTGCTAGGGCGGTGGCCAGATCCTCTGGCCACCCGACGCAAATGTACTTCATCGCCCCGAATCGTGACTCCCGGGAGCGCGAGACCTTCGCGGAGGAACTCGTCGGATATGGAGTCGGCAGGATCACTCCAGTCCGATGATCTTCAACCCTTCGGTCGAAGCGGCTTTCGCCTGATCCCGGTCCGCGGTCGCGAAGCGGACTTGCCGACGGCCCAAGTCCCTCGAAAGCAGAACGGCCGAGGCGAGGTGGATCGCGTCGGCAGCCCTCAGGGCGTGACGTTCGACCAGGGCGATGCCCCTCTCCAGGACGGTCGCGTCCACGGTCTGCAGGTCGAAATGGTCGACGTGGCCGCTCATGGTCTTAAGGAGGGAGGCCAGCATCGCCCGATCTCGTCCGAACCTGCGCCGGATGCCGCTAACCGCCTCGATTCGGAGGAGGGCCGACCCGCAGTGGCCGCGCTCCCGGAGGAGGAGGTTCTTGGCCCGCCCGTGGGAGGCCTGGTTCCCCTCGTAACAGCGGAGGAGCGCGCTGGTGTCCCAGAAGATCATCGCCGGTCCGAAAGCACCTGCTCCGCCAGGCCGCCGACGCGAGGGGCGACGTAGTCCGGGATCGGCCCGCGCTTCCCCAGGACGAGCCTCCCTTCAGCCGCGAGCCGGAGTAGCTTGCGCTCGACGGCGGGAAGGGCCTTCGTCTCGGCGGTCACCCTGTCGATCTTCGCCACCGGCCGCCCGTGGGACGTAATAATCACGCGGTCCCCACGCTGGACGGCCCGAAGGGCCTGGCCCAGGCGGGCTTGAAGTTCCCGGACGCCGTAGCTGACGTCTCTCATGAGTATGCAGTATATGCATCTTTGGAGGAGAAAGCAACCGGTACCGTGCCCCCGCCGCGCGACCGGTGTGGGTCGGCCCGGCGAGTGGACAGGCTGGAGCGATCGACTCCTTAGTGGCGAGAGTCGATCGCTTCAGCCTAGCCGCAGTCCCCGGCTCCCGCTTTCGCCTCTGGGTTGTGACGCCGGTGTGACGTACAGCACGAACTGGGCTCGACAACCCGCACTGCACACGTTAATCTCGCAAAGGAATCGCGGTTCGGGTCCCCTCCGCGGAGTTCCCAAGGTGGACGTCGCCGGTTCGAACCCGGTCGCCCGCTCCAACAACCCCCTGAGCCGCAAGGGCTCAGGAGGCATCCCCTTGTGACAGAATCCGGTGGACGTCAGGTTTGTGACGATTGTGTGACGTCCCACCGGACGAGGTGGACATCATCCGCTTATCCTTCTTCTGAAGGATACCGTGACTTTCATCCCGCGCCTACCAGGTTACGTCTTGGCGAATGGAGGACTAACGTTGGGGCTGCCGTTTAAGATTCAAAATGGATCCTTCACGCGGGATATGCTAAAACTCTATGACATGACCGGCAGCACAGCCCCGCAAATCTGTCCGAAGTGCGGCTGCGCCCTTCTTTGGAACGGGCGCACGATGGCCTGCATCTCCTGCTCGTACATCACGACCGACGTCAAAAGCGAAAAACGGATCCCCGCGGCCAAGAGCAAAAAGAAGGATAAGCATGGTCCTTCGCATTCGTAGTTCTGCGAATCCCTATGTTCTCTCATCCCCCGCCATAACACCCACCCATTTATGGGTTCCACCCTGCTGTGGGAGGAAGTGTGATCTCACAGAAGGATTCCTATTGGGGAAGCACGGGCATCACCTGCCCCATTTGTCATAGCGCCCAATCCCTGGACTCAAATCCGCTGCAGGTCCGGTGCGTCAATCAACACCTTCATACGCTCGAGGAATTGCTTCATCGAGACTTTGCCAAAAATGATGCGCAGAAGGATCTGCCTCCGTCCATGTTGAGGATCTGGGAGCATCAGGCGCTCATGCTTCGCGAACTTTCCGCTTCCGCCCTCCGGAATGGACATGCGCTAATTGCCGCTGACTTCCGGGAGGCGGCCACTCGGATTGAGGGGTGGATGTCGAGTCTCTCGTCTCTGATGGCCAGACGCGCCGCAGCCATAGACCTACCGGACTAAGGCCAGGCTGGTCAGCTTCCTCCAGTCCCCAGCACTTTAGCCCGCCATTTTGTACCGTCGTGAACGACTTCAGCGCGGATGATCTGTTTGCATCCCGGGCAGGTAAGCTGATGCGGACCACCCGAGAACATGAAGAAGATTGGACCGTTGCAAAGCGGGCACCGAATGGCGCCCGTTTGCCCAAGAGTGCTGTCGCCCTTCATCGCCCCGCTTCTCCGACTGCCGCGTGACTTGGATTTGCCGAGTCTGTGTTCTCAAAGATTACGACGGCGATTCACCCGAGTCAATGCCGTACGCCTTACTCCGAAATGGGGCGTTTTCCTTGCCCGTCATGGATCATTCCAAATAGATGGGTGAGAACTCTATGTGCGACTTCTGTCAGGCCCCAGTCGAGCCGGCAGACTTTGAGAGTGGGAAAGCCATCAAAGTTCTTGGTAGGACTTACTGCCAAAGCTGCGTGGAGAAG
>DATGFI010000125.1:0-3503 GCA_035309205.1 Planctomycetota bacterium
CTTCCTCCGGCGTCGTCTACTCCGGGCCTAGGTTTCTTCGAGGGTCTTGCAAGCCAGGCAAAGTGCCGCGTAGGGGATGGCTTCGAGCCGCGTCTTCGAAATCGGTGCGCCGCACGCCTCGCAGAGACCGAAGGATTCGGCGTGGATCCGCGCCAGGGCGTCGTCGATCTCCCGGATCTCCACGCTTTCCGATTCGCGGCGGCCCAAACTGATGTCGGATGCCTGAAGTTCGGATCCGAGTTCCGCCAGGTGGGACGGCGTCGCTGGACCGTCCGGCGCATTCTGCGCATCCGCCTCTTCCAGCCGCTGGAAATCGCAGAGCAGCTGCCGACGACGATCGAGCAGGATGGCCTCGATGCCGGCGAGTTCCTCCGCAGTGAATCGGTCGACCATGCCATGGTGTACCATACACCGCCTCCTCTCTAGCCTAACTTTAGCGACGACTTCCCGAAGATGCTGAAGCCTTCTCTGCTCGCGCCCCGAAGGACGGCAGCAGACGAGGCGAACTCGGGTCTCCGTTGCCCGTTCGGCCAGCCTCCCGTAAGAGCGTGCCAGTTCCTCGGCCAAGGATTCCGCATGGTAAAGAGCAATGTCCCTGGGAAGACGCCCCTCGCCGAAACGTTTCGAAAGAAAGGAAAGGACACCCCGTGGGATGGCTCCGACGCGGTCCGACGTCAGCCGACTCGAGGAATTTGCCCGATCCTCGTCACGGCTCTCGAGCGACCACTCCGGGAGGGGCTGATCCGCCGCCATTTCCTCCAAAAGGTCCCTCATGGTCCTTCGACTCCTTTGAGGTGAAGGTGCAGCAAGGACCATGCCAAGCTTGCCCCGTTGACACCAAGGCACGAAAAGTCGCCACCACCGGGGTTTATTCCACATCTGGCTCCAGGGACCTTGAACCCGCTACCCTCCGTGGCGGATGGAAGATCCACGGAGTCTGGCCCGCGATTTGCTCACTTACTATCGATTGTTCAGCAGGAAGGTCTTATGAACAAGCACATCGAATCTGTGCCCCGCACGATCCACGAGTCGTTTCACGCGGCCCCAACCCATTTCGTCTCGCTGTCAGACTGGTCGCGTCCTAGGATTGAGGAACTGCTGCGATTCGCAACCCACATCAAGGAGAGCCCCGGCCAGTACGCCCGTACCCTCGAGGGCCGCGTTCTTCTGATGATGTTCCAGAAGCCGTCTCTCCGGACCCGGGTTTCTTTCCAGTCCGCCATGGCTCGACTGGGAGGGCAGGCGATCGACCTCGACTTGGCCGGTTCTCCCTGGCGAGCTGGCCGCGAAACTGCCGGGGATACGGTGCTCACCGTTTCCCGATACGTGGACGCCATCATGGCGCGGCTCTTCAGCCATGCGGAGATGCTCGATCTGGCGAATCATGCGACGGTCCCCGTCATCAACGGGCAAACCGATCTGGAACATCCCTGCCAGGCCCTCGGCGATCTTCTGACGTTGCACGAACAGTTCGGAGATCTGAATGGATTGCGACTGGCTTATGTCGGCGACGCCAGGACCAACGTCGTCCACTCCCTGCTCGATGCCTGTGCAAAGCTGGGCATCCATTTGTCGATTGGCTGCCCTTCCATGCCGGACTACCAGCCCGACAGCGCCGTGGTGGCTCGGGCCAGGGCCGTCGCGGCAAACACCGGCGCTCACCTGGAAGTCGTCCATGAGGCGAGTCGGGCCGTAGCGGGCGCGAATGCCGTCTATACGGATACTTGGATGAGCTACCAGATTCCCGTCGGACAGAGGGAAGCCAGGAAGCACGTCCTGTCGCCCTTCCGAGTGACGTCGAGCTTGATGAAGCTCGCCAGGCCGGAAGCCGTATTCCTGCATTGTCTTCCCGCCTGGCGCGGCAACGAGTTGGATGCCGAAGTGATGGACGGCCCCCAGAGCATCGTGTTTGCTCAGGCCGAGAACCGCCTCCATACCGAAAAAGCGATTCTCCTGTCGCTGATCCGGTAGGGCCGAGAAACTTCCGCAGCTGGCCGGAACATCCCCTCTGCCCAAGGGCGCCTCAGGAGGGCAGGATAAGCCGGAGGAGGTCGGAGGACCGCGTGAAGACCGACCCTTCCCCCCCGGCGGATGCGATCAACGGTCCACCCCCTCCCCTTGAACCGGGGCACGCCTCGCGATTCTGAACGAAGTCGCTCCACTCCACGGGCATGGCGCCCCGGATGTGCCCGTTCCAGTAGGTGGGTCGGCTCGGACTCGCGGTGCTGCAGTCAAAGCCGGCCCGGAGCACGATCAGGTGAAGGCGGTCCAGATGAGCGGCCAGCCCGGCGGGGGTCCCCCTTAAGTTCCTCAGGTCTTCCGAGGGCTCCTGGGATCTGACGGGGACTGCCGCGAATCCCACGATCCAGGTCAGGAACGCGATTCTCGGGATCAAAGACTACTCGTGAGCTCTCCTGGTCCTCCAAAGAACTGGTTCCCGGCCAGGTAGTCCGCGATTCCAAGATCACCGCGACATCGTCTCGGTTCAGGCAGAGGTCTTGTAGACGAGGACGGGAGCGGTGCCCGCATGGACGAGCTTTTCGGCAACGCTTCCGAACATCCAGCGCTTCACTCCGCCGAATCCGTGAGTGGTCGTCAGGATCAGATCGTTCCGATCCGCGAATGCCAGAATCCGGTCGGCGGCGTCGCCGCTTTGGAGCTTGAATTCCGCTTTGAGCCCCTGCTTGCAGAGGGACTTGGAGATCCGCGTCATCCGGCGCTCAAGATCCTTGAAACTGATGCCCTCCTTCCCCGTCGAGCGAACATGCAGGAAGACCAGCTTCGACTTGAGCAACATGGCCAGGCGGATGCTCCACCAGACGATCGATTCGGCACGCTTCGATCCGTCGAGGGGAACCACCAGTCGCCTCACATGCCCCTGTTTCGGCATGGCCAAGGAACTCCAGACCGGAAGGACGGGCACATGGCTGAGCCGCATCACCTGTTCGGTTACGCCGCCGATGGCCCAGCGCTTCACTACCGATCCGCCCCGGGTGGACATCACGATCAGATCGCAGCCCTGGTCGCCTGCGGCATCCACGATTTCCAGCGCCGGATTTCCTCGGCGAACCAGGATCTTTGTGGGTATGCCGTGGTAATTGAGCTCCCGTTCGAAGCGCATCAGATAGGCTCGGGCATCCGCCCGTTCCTGCGGCCACCCCTTGCGGTCCGACCGCCGAGGGAGCACCTGGAGCAGGACCACCTGGGCCTTCTCCCGGCCGGCAAATTGACGGACCCAGGGGACGGCCTTCTCCGAATTCTCGGAACCGTCCAGCGTAAGCAGAATCTTCGTCAGCATTTGATCTTCCTTAATCTCAAGAAACCATTTTCGACCTGCCGCGCACGCGCAGCACCACGTCCCACATCCCTCGTTTGGCGTCGTGGGCGGTGACCAGACTCCGGACCGACATTTTCCTGAGGCGTCCGCGGATGGTTTCGAGGACGTCCTGATCATCCCTGAAGCTCATGACGACTCGTGCGCCTCGTTCCCCGAAGCCGAGCAT
>DATGFI010000126.1:0-9164 GCA_035309205.1 Planctomycetota bacterium
GCAGCCACCGGCGGGAGGCTTCCCCCGAGATCCAGCGGGAGTCCCCGGTCCGCGTCGCGATCTTTCCGTCGAGCGTCGTCGCCCACTTTACCGCGACCCAGGGGAGCCCCGTCGTCTGGAATTTCACGAAGGCGCAGTTGAGGTCTTCCGCCTCCCGGGCAAGGAGGCCCGTCGACACCCGGATGCCGGAGCGGCGCAAGAGGGCGATTCCGCGTCCGTTGACGGCAGGATTCGGATCACGCATCGCGCAGACGACCCTGGCGACGCCGCTGCGGGCGATCAGACCGGTGCAGGGCGGGGTCTTCTTCGGGTGGGGGCAGCAGGGTTCGAGGGTGACGTAGAGGACGGCATTTCTGGCCCGGGGGCCCGCGGCCCGCAGGGCAAGCACCTCGGCATGGGCCCCGCCGAAGCGTCGATGGTATCCTTCGCCCACGATCCGGCCGCTCCGGACGACGACGGCGCCCACCCGGGGATTGGGCGCCACGGCGATCCCTCCCCTGTGGGCAAGGTCGAGGGCGCGTCGCATGAACCTCTCGTCCGCGGACGTCATGCGACCGTGCCGGACAGCGCGTACGGTCCGGCTCCGGCGATTTTGACCGGGACGAACTGACCCGTCAGGTCCCGGTCCGCGTCAAAGTTCACGATCTGATGGGTGTCGGTTCGGCCCGTCTGGCGACGCGGGTCCCTCTTGCTGGGGCCTTCCCCCAGGACTTCCGTCGTGCGGCCCACGAGCGCCCGATTGTGCTCCAGCGACTGCTTTTCCTGAAGGTCGAGGAGCACCTGGTTGCGCCGCCTCTTCTCCTCTTCCGGGACGTCGTCCGGAGAGGCGGCGGCGCCGGTGCCGGGACGGGGGGAATACTTGAAGACGAACGAGTTCTGGAAGCGGACACGTTCCATGAGCGCGACCGTGCGGTCGAAGTCTTCCCCCGACTCGCCCGGAAACCCGACGATGAAATCGCTCGCCAGCTCGATGCCGGGGACTTCGGACCGCAGCGTGTCGACCAGTTCGAGATAGCGCTCCGCCGTGTAGCCGCGGCGCATGGCCTTGAGGATCGAATTGGATCCCGACTGGGCCGGAAAGTGCAGATACTTGCAGACCTTGGGAAGGTCTCGCATCGCGTCGATCAGGCTCGGGCGCACGAATGAAGGATGCGAGGTGATGAAGCGGATGCGACGGATGCCCTCCACCTCGCTCACCTTCCTCAACAGCCCGCCCAGGTCGCAGGAGGGCTTGAGTCCCTTCCCGTAGGAGTTTACCGTCTGGCCGAGCAGGGTGATCTCGACGGTGCCTTCGGCGGCGAGGCGGCGGACCTCCTCCACGATGCGTTCGGGCGGCCGGCTGATTTCGGAACCCCGGGTCGTCGGCACGATGCAGAACGTGCAGGACAGGTCGCAGCCTTCCATGGCCTTGACGTACGCCTGTGCGCGGCTGCGTCGGGAGGTCACCGCGTCGGCGCCGTCGATGAATTCGTCGTCGAAGTCTGCAACGGCGATGCGCCGCTGGCCGGTGGAGCGGATTTCCTCGACGAGGCGGGGGATGGCTCCCATGTGGCGCGGACCGACGATGAGCTGGACGTGGGGCAGCTGCTGGAAGAGCCGATCCTGTCGATTCTGGGCCATGCAGCCCACGAGCCCGATCACCAGACCGGGGCGCGACTTCTTCAGCTTCTGGACGAGTCCCGCGTTGGACAGCGCGCGTTCCTCGGCGTGCTCGCGGACGGAGCAGGTGTTGAAGAGGATGACATCCGCTTCCTCGCGCCGCTCCGTGGAGGTATAGCCTCCGGCCTGCATCCGGGAAAGGATGAGGTCGCTGTCGAGCGAGTTCATCTGGCAGCCGTAGGTTTCGATGAAGACCTTGCCCATGAGGGGGTCGATTCTATCGGGGCGCCGCGGGGAGGTCAACGGGGGCTGGGACTCTAGAGGTCGTACTCTTCGGAGGACTCGTAGATCTCGACGGGTTTGTAGCCGGGGAGCTTGGACTTCTCGACTTCGATTGTATACGCCTCGATGATCCGCTTTTGCATCGCTTCGCGGGATGCGGCGTTGATCGGATGCGCGATGTCCGCATGGAGCTTGACGCGGGCATCGGTTTCGGCGGCGGGGGGCGGCGTTGGGAGCCGGTTGCCGCAGTCGTTGCAGAATTTCGCGCGCAGGTGGTTCTTGCAGCCGCAGCGCGCACAGCGGTCGCAGATCTTTCGGGAGGGCATCGCGACAAAGGCGCCCTTTTGGCCCTCGATGATTTTCAGGTCGCGGACGACGAAGGCATTGTCGAAGGTGACGGAACAGAACGCCCGGAGCTTGTCGCTCCTCCGGCCGATCAGCTTGACCCGGACTTCCGTGATCTCCACGCGACCTCCCGGCCCAACACCCGGGCCGGCGCCACAAAGCCCGCGAAACTGCGGCGGACCCTGCGCACCAGGCGCCCGGCTTCCGCGTCCGAACCGCAGAGGCCGTACAGCGCCGAACCCGAACCCGTCATCCGGGCGCCGTTCGGCAGCAATCCCGCCAGCCGCGCCCGCAGGGCGGCCAGTTCCGGGTGCAGCGCGAAGGCCGCAGACTCGAGGCGGTTGAACAGCGCCGCTTCGAGCCCCTCAGGCCCTTCCCGAGCGAATGAGTTTAAGAAATCTATAACAAGGCGAGGGGGTCGAGTCAAGAATTCTCGAACGCGACGGTACACCGCCGCGGTGCTGAGGGAGAAGCCCGGCCAGAAGATCACCGCGTGCAGTTCAGGTCCGGAGGCGAGAGGGGCGACTCTCTCACCCCGCCCGGTGCACAGCGCAGGACCGCGCTCCAGGAAGAAATTGACGTCGCTGCCGATCTCCGCGGCCACCTCGTGACGGTCCAGGCCCAGGTCAAAAAGCCGGTCGAGGCCCTCGATCATGGCCGCCGCGTCGGAACTTCCGCCGCCCATGCCGCTGCCGGCGGGGACGCCTTTGACCAGCTTCACCCGGACGCCGGGGATCTTCCGGCGTCTGGCCACGGCGGTCCAGGCTTTTTCCACCGTGTTCGTCCCCGGGAGCGGTGGCCCGTCGACCTCCAGCGAGAATCGCTTCGCCACCTGGAGCGTCAACGTGTCGTAGAGCGACACGGGCGCCATCACCGTGGACAGCTCGTGATAGCCGTCCGGACGGCGCCCGAGGACTTCCAGAAACAGATTGAGCTTGGCGGGGCAGCGGAGCGTGACCGAATTCATCGGCGATTTCCGTGGCGGATGTCAGACGATGACGTTGTCGATCAGGCGCGCCTTGCCGATGCGCACGGCCAGCGCGATGAGCGTCTTGCCCTTGATTTCCTTCACGGGCTCCAGCGTATCGGAGTTGACGATCGCGATGTATTCGACGCGCGTGCCCTTTACCTTCCGGATCAGGCGCTTCATTTCCGCCGAGACCAGCGACGCGGAGCTTTCGCCGTTGTTGACCATGTCCTCCGCGCGTCGCAGGGACTGGATCAGGCAGGTCGCGTCCTTGCGCTGCTTGGGTCCGAGGTAGATGTTTCGAGAGCTCATGGCCACGCCGTCCTCCTCGCGGACGGTCGGCAGGATCTTGACCGCCACCTCGAGGTTGAGGTCGGTCACCGTCCTTCGGATGATCAGCGACTGCTGGTAGTCTTTCTGGCCGAAGTAGGCGGTGTCGGGCTTGACGATGTTGAAGAGCTTGGTGACGATCGTCATCACTCCGCGGAAATGGCCGACTCGGAACTCGCCGCAGAGCTTGCCGGGCAGGTCGGTCTGGTCCACGTACGTGTCGAAGCCCTTCGGATACATCTCGGCCACGGAGGGGGCGAAGATCACGTCGACGCCCTCGCTCTCGGCCATCTTGGTGTCCTGTTCGAGCCGACGGGGATAGCGGTCGTAGTCCTCGCCCGCCGTGAACTGGATCGGGTTGACGAAAATGCTGACGATGACGGCTCCGTTATTGCGGCGTGCCTCGCGCATCAGGGTCAGGTGGCCTTCGTGGAAGGCGCCCATGGTCGGGACGAAACCGACGCGCCGGTCCTGCTTGCGGCAGGCGGCCACGTAATTCTGGACCCCGGCGATGGTCTCAAGGATGCGCGTCACGGGGCGCCCCCTGGGCAGAACTCGGGGCAAGCGGCCAGCAACTGGCGAACCGTCCGGCCGAGTCCGGGAACGGCGAGGTCCGGGCAAAGTTCTGCCAGGCCTTCCAGGACGAACCGTCTCCGGTGGAGCTCCGGGTGGGGCACCGACAGGAGTTCGGTTTTCACCAGGTCGTCGCCGTAAAGGAGCAGGTCGAGGTCGATCGTCCGGGGGCCCCAGCGGAGGGAGCGGATGCGGCCCAGGCCGCGCTCCAGGTCGAGCAGCGTGTCCAGGAGCTTGGCGGAGGGCAGGCTGGTCTGGATCTCGGCGACCGTATTCAGGAATCGAGGCTGGTCGGTGCGACCCACGGGATCGGTTTCAACGATGGCGGAGACCCGACGGGGATGGAGGCGCTCCAAGGCGCCGGCGATCATCGCCCGCCGATCCCCGAGGTTTGAGCCGAGACCGATGTAGGCGAATACGGCCATGGGTCAGAAGAGATTGTCCTGCCGTTCCTCCGGAACCGGAGCCGAATGCGTCACCGGACGGCGAAAAAGGTACTTCTTGAGCCACAGGAGGGGGCCGGTCAGGGCGTAACCGAAGAACGCGATGAAGAAGGCGAATTCGCGGAAGACGGAGAAGAGGGCGATGACCAAGGCGAGCTCGACGAGCGTGATGAAGGGGCGCTTCCCCTTCAGGACGCGATTCACCACGTGGGCGAACTTGACGCGCGAGACCATCAGAATGCCCGTTCCCAGAGCGAGCCCGGGGAGCGCATTGGGGATCACGTTCGCCATCGACGGAGCCCAGTTATAGAGGGCGACCGCAGGCAGGACGGCGGAGGCCAGGACCCCGGCGGCGGCGGGGGAAGGCAGTCCGACGAATTCCCGGTGAGCGCTCTCGTCCGGCGTCGTCTCGACCGTGAATCGCGCGAGCCGGATCAGCGCGCACATCGCGTACAGGACGCAGACGGCCTGCACGGGCCGGGCCCAGAAGTCGCTGACCGTGTTGCGGGTCAGGGCGTAGGTCAGGAAGGCGGGTGCGACCCCGAAAGTGACCAGGTCGCACAGGGAATCGAGCTGGGCGCCGAAACTCGAGGCGGTGCGCGTGAGCCGGGCGACGAAACCGTCCAGGGCGTCGAAGACCATCGCGACCAGGATGAGCCATGCGGCGGCTTGGGCGGTCTTCTCGTTGCCGACGGCCATGAACTGGCCGGTCTTGAAGATGGCGACTACCCCGCAGACGCCATTGCCGAGCGTAATCAGCGTGGGCAGCAGAGCGATGGTCCGCAGGCGGCGGGGCCGCCGGAAGCTCCAGCGCTTACCTTGTTCGGGCGATGATTGTCTCTCCACCCTTCACCTTATCCTTCAGTTTAACTCGGATTTCCTGGACCTGGTCTTTAGGGATATAAAGCTCCGTCCGGGATCCGAACTTGATCATTCCGAATTTCTCGCCCCGGGCAAGCTTGTCCTGGGGCTTGGCTTCGCAGACGATCCGCCGGGCAATCAGCCCCGCGATCTGCTTGACGACGACGTCGCCCAGGTGGATCGTGTTGGACTCGTTCAGAGTCGAGCAGTCGGGATGCCGCACGTCGAGAAACTTCCCCGGCTTGTATTTCGTGGCGCGGACCACCCCCTCGCAGGGGGAGCGATTGATATGGACGTTGAACACGTTGAGGAAGATGGCGATCCGGGTGCAGGGGACGTTCAAGAACTCCGGCTCGACCATGTCGGCGATTTCGACCACGACGCCGTCGGCTGGGGAGACCATCAGGCCGGGATCCGAAGGGATCCGCCGCGGGGGATCGCGGAAGAAGTTCAAGGTGAAGAGCAGGCCGACGACGGGAATGGGCATGGCGTAGCGGGCGACCGGGGGGGCGAACCAGAGTGCCGCGCCGATGCCGGACCAGAGCAGGGAAAAAAAGAGCAATTCCTTCCAGCCGTATTTAGCGAACAGCAGAATCATGTCGATAACGACAGTAGCACCCTGGGGTTTTCCCGTCAAGTGGGGTATCGGGAGGCGTATAATGCAGCTGGATTGGGGTCGGTTCGGCGTTTGGGCACAGAAGTGGGTCACGCTCGCGCGGAACGCCGCAGGGACGGCCGCCCTGGCGGGCCTGGCGGTCCTGCTGGCGGCGCAGGCCGCGGGCGCCCGCCGTGAGCGGGAAGCCGTCGCCCGGGAAGGTGCGGCCTTGGACCGCGAACTGGAGCGGATGAAGCGGGCCAATCAGGCGCTGCGGGACGAAGCGCGCGCCTTGGACGCGGACCCGGTTTATGTGGAATCGCTGCTCCGCCGGTGGAAGATGGTCGGGCCCTCGGAGCGCGTCGTCGAATAGCCCGGCCCCGATTCAGGAAGCATCGGGATGCCCGAAGCGGACAAGATCCTCTCGCAGCATGAGGTCGATGCGCTGCTGTCGGCCATCGACAGCGGCGCGGGCGATTCCGCCGGGGCGCCCCCCGCGGAGCCGTACGATTTCCGCCGCCCGTCGCGCATCCCCTCGGGTCCGCTTCGCTTCGTTCATGCCCTTCACGAATCCTTCGCCAAGGCGCTGGAACCCGCCCTGTCGGGCATGCTGCTGCGGCCCGTCGACGCACGCCTGACTGGCGTCCACCAGCTGCCGCTGGGGGAGTTCCTCTCCTCGCTGCCCAGCCCGGGCGTCCTGATCCTGCTTTCTGCCGAGCCCCTCCAGGGAAGCTTTCTGATGTCGATCCATCCGTCCATCGCCGGCGCCCTGGTCGAGCGGATGCTGGGGGCGGGGAAGCCGGCTTCCGCACCGCGCGACCGGGGATTCTCGCCGCTGGAATGGAAGGTGGCCGATACGCTGATCTTGAGGCTCCTGGCGGTGCTGGCCGCCGCCTGGGCCCCGGTGGCGCCTGTCCGCTTCCACGTGATCAGCCGCGAGAGCGATCCTCAGGCGATCAAGCCGGAGTCCGTCAACGAACCGTCGGTGGCCGTGACGCTCGAAGTCGCCATGGGAGACCAGCGGGGGGCCCTGGATCTTCTATTCCCCGCCCTGTCGATCGAGCCCCACTTCGACAGGATGGCCCCGCCGGCGGCGTTCTCGCCCAAGGCCGGCGGCGCGGACCACGGCGAGGAACTGTCCCGGCGGCTGGCTCCTGCGGAAGTCGAGATCGGCGTCCACCTCCCGCCGGCGACCATCCGGATGAAGGATCTGCAGACCCTCCGGCCGGGCGATTATCTGGTGACGTCTCATCCCCATGCCGACCCCGTCCAGGTCAGCGTCGAAGGGCGCCTCAAGTTCTTGGCCCGGCTGGGGAGCCTGAAGGACCGGAAGGCGGCGAAGATCGTCGCGTCGACTTCGGACGCGCCCACGGAGCCCACGGGGGATTTGAAGGTGATGCCCGGCGGCGAGGCGGGACCGGCGGCGCCGGGACCCTCGGTGCGCGAGGCGCTCCTCAAGCTCGCGGTCACGGCGACGGTGGTGCTGGCGGAGAAGTCCGTGAAGTTGCAGGAGGTGATGGCGCTGAAGGCCGGCGACGTGATGGAATTCGGCCGGTCGGCGGACGATCCGCTGGAACTCCGGGTGTCGGGGCGCCCGATAGCCACGGGGACGGCGGTGCGCATTGGGGAACAGTTCGGGCTGAAGGTGATATCGGTCGGGGGACGCCTGGCAGGGCCGTCCTCGATTTGAAGCGGATTTAGTTTTTTTCGTTGACAATGCATTAATTATGGTCTATGAATGATTCAGGAAGGCCTCTGCGGCGGAGCCGCCGGCCCCCCCTCGAGCTCTTTGGATTCAAGCGGCGTGCACCGGATGATCGCCGGGGCACTTCCGGCGTCGGGATCGACGTGCCAGCGTCTTCCCGCCGCCGGAGGTGGCCTCCAGGCACAGGAGGGAATATGGCGGACCCCAAGAACGAAGCCGAACTGTGGATGTGGGACGGCGCCACGGAGTACGAAGGCATCTTCACGCGTCTTGACGGCGAAGCCTTTTCCGCGCGCGTCCGGCAGGCCCGGCGCTCCGGCGCCTCGCTGGGAAAACGGATTTCCCCCTCCTCCCTGGATCTCCACCGGGTCTTCACCCAGCGGCGTTTCCTCGCCCATTTCACGGGATCGATGGACGGCACGCTGCTCGAAGCTCACATCGAAGGGGTCCAGGCCTGCAGCGACGGACCCTACGAGTTCCTCCTCTCGGGCCGCTTCGCCAAGCTGGACGAAAAGCAGCTCGCCCTCCTCCGGAAGATGTCGGTAGAGAACGCGGCGCTCCTGCTTCAGCGGCAGGTCTCGTAGCCGGAGCCAGCGCCCTGCGGAGGGGGACTGGGCCCCCGGGTTCGGGCTATTCTCTTGCACTCACCTCAAGGCGGGCCTATAATTCGCCCGGAAGGCTGGGGCATGACTCTGAAAGAACTCCTCGACTCCGTGTCCAGACTCAAGAACTGGAAGGTTCTTTCCGAGGATGGGACTCCGGGCTTCGACATTCCCCAAGCCGGCCGCCGCAAGCAGTTCGTCTCCGTCGCCGAGTTCAAGGAGGAATCACAGGCCATGGTCCGCTTTACGACCCGGATCGGACCTGCCGATCGTCTGGAGCCGACCCGCCTGCGCGCCGCCCTGGAGCTGAATGCGCGTCTTCCCCACGGATGCCTCGCCGTCGATGCCGGGCACTTGGTCATGACTTCCACCCGGTTTCTGGGGACCACCACGGCTGAAACCTCGGCCACCGCGGTCGAGTACATCGCCCGGCAAGCCGACCAGTACGAGAAGCTGATTTACAAGACGGACGTCCACTGATCCCCGGGGGAGATGCGGACGGAGTTGCCATGGCCAGCCTCACGATTGTCGTCGAGGGCGTCGAACAGAAGGTTCCTTTGGAAGCCGCGTCGGTCACGCTCGGCCGCGGCCTCGAAAGCGACGTCCGCCTCAAGGACATCAAGGCCTCCCGCCGCCATTGCCAGGTCATCAAGACCTCCAAGGGCTATCAGTGCGTCGATTTGAGCAGCGGCAATGGCACCTATATCAACGGGATCCAGATCAAGACTCAGATGCTCAGCCCGGGCGACAAGATCACCATCGGCTCGACCACCATCGTCTTTGACGACACGCCCAGGCCCGGCGCCTCCTCGAAGGCGGCCACGGCGAAGCTTCCCGTCATCGGCGGGCCCGCGCCGGCGAA
>DATGFI010000127.1:0-2377 GCA_035309205.1 Planctomycetota bacterium
ATTCTCCTGGAAGTCCCCTTCGCGGCCAGCTCCTAGGACTGGAGGCGCTGGAGGTCCGGGCTCGTGAGCTGGCCGCCCGGTTCACGCTCGCCCGCAATCACGATCGGGGAACTCGCCGCTTCTTCCGCCGCTTCCGGCAGAACATGCGCGTGCTCCGGCATGCCTACCATCTGCTTGCGGCCGACGTGCACCAGGGGGAGACGACCGCTCCGGCGGCGGAATGGCTGCTGGACAATTTCCACCTGATCGACAACGAAGACGTCGAAATCCGGAAGCATCTGTCGCGGAATTACTATCGAGAGCTCCCCAAGCTCGCGCCCCGCGAGCAGGCGGGCGCGTCCCGCGTCTACGCCATGGCCATCGAGCTCATCCGCGCCAGCGACGGGCGCCTCGACGTCGAAAGAATCGCGCGCTTCGTCTCCTCGTACCAAACGATGGCGCCGCTTTCGATAGGGGAAATATGGGCCTGGCCCCTCATGCTGCGGGCCGGGCTGATCGAGAATCTCCGGCGTCTCGCCGACGATTTCCTCGAAGCCCGGACGGCGCGCGCCGAGGCGGACCGCACGTTCCAGGAATTCGAGCAGCGCGGCGTCGCGACCAAACTCCCTCCCATCCCTCCACGGCCTCCGACAGCCTACATCGTCCAGCTCCTGCGGAGGCTGAGGGAACATGGTCCGCACATGGCTCCGCTCCGGGAACGCCTGAAAGAGGAGCTCGCGGTCCACCTGATCAGCCCGGAGGACGCCATCCGCGCCGAGCACCAGGAGCAGGCGGCGGCCCAGGTTTCCATGGGCAACTCCATCACAAGCCTCCGGCTGTGCGCGACGCTTGACTGGACCCATTTCTTCGAGAGAGTCAGCCTGGTCGAGCACATCCTCCGGCGCGATCCCTCCGGGATCTACGGTCGGATGGACCTTCAGACCCGCGACTCCTACCGTCGTGAAATCGAGGAGTTGGCGGAGCCCAGCGGAGAAGCCCAGATTCGGGTAGCGCTCCGGGCCATCGAGAGCGCCCGCGAAGCCCTCGAGCGGGATCCCGAGGACCAGCGCTCGGCCCACGTCGGCCACCATCTCCTGGGCGCCGGACGAAAGGCGCTCGAAGTCGACGTCGCCTACCATCCGAAGCTGGGCCGCCGATTGGGGCGCTTCGCCCGCAGCCATGCCACCGGCCTCTATCTGGGCGCGATCGGCCTCCTGACGGCGGCATTCCTCGCGCTTTCGGTTTCCTTCGTCTGGCGCACCGGGATGGAAGTCCCCGCGGCGCTGCTCGCCCTCATTCCGGGCAGCGAACTGGCGATCCTGATCGTCCAGTCCGTCTGTTCCCGCCTGGTCCGGCCGCTGACACTGCCCCGCCTTGACCTGTTGGGGGGCGTGCCGGAAGACGGCCTGACGATGATCATCGTTCCGACCCTCCTGACGTCGGTTGAGGACGCCAAGGAACTGCTGGAGCACCTGGAAGTCCAGGCGCTGGGGAATCTCGATCCCCGGATCTTTTATGCCATCCTGGGCGACTTCCGCGACGCTCCGTCCGAGGACATGCCCGAAGACGAAGCGATCCTCCGCACCGCTCAGGAGGGCATCAGGGACCTGAATGCCCGTCATGCAAGCCCGGGCAGCGACCGCTTCTACCTCTTCCATCGGGCACGCCTGTGGAACGCACAGGAGGGACGCTGGATGGGCTGGGAGCGCAAGCGGGGAAAGATCGAGGAATTTAACCGGCTTCTTCGGGGAGCGACCGACACGAGCTATCGCACCTCCTCGGGCGATCTGTCGATTCTGCCCAAGATCCGGTACTGCATCACCCTCGATCGGGATACCCGGCTGCCCCGGGACGCGGCGCGCAAGCTGATCGGGATCCTGCTCCACCCGCTCAACCGGGCGCGGGTCGATCCGCGCCAGGGTCGTGTCACCGAAGGCTATGGCATCCTCCAGCCCCGCGTGAGCGTGACCATGTCCAGCGCCGCCGGGTCCTTCTTCTCGCGGATCTACGCAGGCCACACCGGCGTCGATCCCTACACCACCGCCGTCTCCGACACGTACCAGGACCTCTTCGGCGAGGGCATCTTCACAGGCAAAGGCATCTACGATGTCGACGCCTTCCTGGCCGTCCTCGGCGACCGGGTTCCCGAGAATGCCCTGCTCTCCCACGACCTCTTCGAGGGCCTCTATGCCCGGACCGCGCTGGTCACCGACATCGAGGTGGTCGACGACTATCCCTCCAGCGTCATCGCTCATATGCGGCGGCTCCACCGCTGGGTGCGGGGCGACTGGCAGATCCTCCTCTGGCTCTTCCCCTGGGTCCCCACGAGGCACGGGATCGAGCTGAACCGGCTTCCCCTGATCAGCCGATGGAAGATCCTCGACAATCTGCGGCGCAG
>DATGFI010000128.1:0-4687 GCA_035309205.1 Planctomycetota bacterium
AGGGCGTAAGGGCCATGCTGACTTGACGTCGTCCCCACCTTCCTCCCGGTTACCCAGGCAGTTCCCCAAGAGTTCCCGACTTGACTCGCTGGCAACATGGGGTGAGGGTTGCGCTCGTTGCGGGACTTAACCCAACATCTCACGACACGAGCTGACGACAGCCATGCAACACCTGATGAAGGCTCCCCTTGCGGGGTCGTTACTGTTTCCAGTTTCTACCACCTCCACTTCAAGCCCGGGTAAGGTTCTTCGCGTTGCATCGAATTGAACCACATGCTCCACCGCTTGTGCGAGCCCCCGTCAATTCCTTTGAGTTTTAACCTTGCGGCCGTACTCCCCAGGCGGGACACTTAACGCGTTAGCTGCAGCAAAGAAGGGCAAGCCCTCCTTCACTCAGTGTCCATCGTTTACGGCTAGGACTACCAGGGTATCTAATCCTGTTTGCTCCCCTAGCTTTCGCACCTCAGCGTCAGGAACGCGCCAGTCACTCGCTTTCGCCTCCGGCGTTCCTCCTGATATCTACGCATTTCACCGCTTCACCAGGAGTTCCAGTGACCCCTCACGCCCTCGAGCCCGGTATTTTCGGCCGCCGTTCCGACGGTAAGCGTCGGGATTCCACGACCGATTTGCCGAGCCGCCTACGTGCCCTTTACGCCCAGTGAATCCGAACAACGTTTGCACTCTCCGTATTACCGCAGCTGCTGGCACGGAGTTAGCCGGTGCTTCTTCCTGAGGTTAGGTCAGTGTTCTTCCCTCATGAAAGGGGTTTACAACCCGAAGGCCTTCATCCCCCACGCGGTGTCGCTGCGTCAGGCTTTCGCCCATTGCGCAAGATTCCCTACTGCTGCCATCCGTAGATGTCGGGACCGTGTCTCAGTTCCCGTGTGGCCGTTCAACCTCTCAGTCCGGCTACCCGTCATCGCCTTGGTGGGCCGTTACCCCGCCAACTAGCTGATAGGCCATGGACCGCTCCCCCAGCGCCTTACGGCTTTAAGCAGCAAATGATGCCACCCGCTGCCATTACCCGGTATTAGCCCACCTTTCGGAGGGTTATCCCGAACTGGGGGGTACGTTATCCATGTATTACGCACCCTTCCGCCGCTGTACTCACCGAGTTGCCCCGGTTTTCTCGCTCGACTTGCATGTATTAGGCACACCGCCAACGTTCGTTCTGAGCCAGGATCAAACTCTTCAATCAGCTTTCTGTTTGAAGAGAGATCATGGTTATCGAAGAAGCTCCATGGTTATTCGGAGCCTGGTTAAAACCCAGAAAAAACATGTTTTTAGAACATGTCTCAAAGGGCCCCATCCCCTCCCAACACCCGAAGGTGTCGGTCATCCTCTTGCCATCTTGTTACAGACGCAAAAGTGGTGATGGGTTCGATTGGCTCGAACCCGATTGTCAAAGAGCCCCTCAGGGACAACATCACCCCACCCAGTGTTCAAGGGTTGAACCCGTGAGCCCGATGTGGGTACTACACCCGAGAGAACTTACTTCTACGAGATGATGATTATACTGATGCCGCGAGCCTTGTCAAGCACTTTGAAATCATTTCGCGCGATTATTTCCAAGTGACCGTAAACTCCTTCAGGTCCCCTCCGCGCTGCACGTCGATCGCGCAGGAGCCCTCGCCCCTGGATTCCTGCGCCCGCTTCCAGAGTTCCGCCATCGGCCGCGTCGCCGACAGCGTCTTTCCGCGGAAGGAGATGATGATGTCGTTGGGAAGCACGCCCGCTTTCCCCAGCGCGCTTCCCGCGGAGACGTCCGCGACTTTCACGCCGCCGGCTCCGCCGTCGAGCTTCACGTCCTCGCCCCGAATCCCCAGCGGCCGTCCGCCCAGCGGCGTGTCGGGGTTGATGCGGAGACCCGGCTCCACGTTGGCCACATCTCTCAGGATCCGGAATGCCGCCCTGGAAATCTTCGCGAGATTCGGATACGCGATCTTGTCGGCGTGATCCCCCACCGCGTGATAGTCCGCGTGCCAGTATGTGAAGAACATCGTCGCCGGCACGCCCTGCCGCAGCAGAGAGACGCCGTCCGAACGGAACATCGCTTCGTTGGTGTGATCGTACTTGGTGATTCTGAGCTTCTCGGCCTCGCACGCGTCGGTGATGATGCGCTCCAGGGTGTCGCCCTCGGCGTTCTTCACGCCTTCCACGTCCATCGGGCGCTCGGGATTACGCCCGATCATGTCCAGGTTCAGGCAATAGGTCACCTTCTCGATCGGACGCGTCGGATGACCCGCCCACCAGGAGGAGCCCTTGAGCCCGGCTTCCTCCGCATTCCACCAGCAGAAAAGGAGCGACCGCTTGTGGCGGACGCTTCCCTTGGCGAACGCCCGCGCGACCGCCAGGATCGCCGACGTCCCGCTGCCGTTGTCGTCCGCCCCGTTCCAGATCTCGTCGCCGTTCTTTGCCCCATCCTTCTGGCCCCCCACGGCCTGGCCGAGCCGGCCGACATGGTCGAGGTGTCCTCCGATCAGGACGAACTCCTCTTTGAGCGCAGGATCGGAACCATCCACCACCGCGATGATGTTCTTCGCCTTGCGGGTGAAGCCGCTGTTCTCGAACTCGAATTCCTGGAGATAGCCGTCCACGCCCGCGGGCTTGAGCCCGTAGGACTCGATCTGCTTGAGGATATAAGAAACCGCTTTTTCGTTTCCGGGGAAACCCGCCGCGCGGCCTTCGAACTCGTCGCTGGCGAGCACGTTTTCGTGCGCTTTGAGGGTGTCTTCGTCGATGGTGCGGAGGGCCTCCGCGGAAGGATCGGTCTGGAGGAGCAGGACCAGCAGGCCGAGGACCAGTGCGCGCATGAGCATTCTCCTGGAGGGGCTTAGGAGTAGTACGACGGAGCGATTATCGCGGTTGGACCGGCCCGACGCAATCTCTGCGTGAAATCCCTCGCCCTATGCGTCTAAGGTAGTATAATGCGCCCGATGTGGAAGAGCCTCCCGGTTGGTCTGTGCCTGCTCCTGTCGGCCTGCGGCAGCCTGCTTCCCGGCTACAGCTCGGGGAGCGGCGCGGGCGCCAGCACCGGCCCGACGGGCATGGTGACGGGAACGACGACGGCCAGCGCGGGCGTGCAGGGGGCGGCCCCGACCACGACTCCCGTCTCGACCCCGGATGTCCCCCCGACGACCGCGTCCGCCGCGCCGACGGCGACCAAGAGCGTGACTTTTGACACGAGCAAGAAGCTGGAGTACGTCGATCTTTACATCGACATGGGTGACCCCTCCGGCCAGCGGGCGCTGGTCCCGTACCTGATGAAGCCCAAGGATTGGATGCTGATCGGGTGCGATATGACGTCCACGTCGTCCAAGCACTACCGCTTCATGCGGGTGTCCACCACCGACGGCAAGGAGCTGCCCGAGGTGGACATCTTCAAACAGGGCCGCTAAGGCTGTCCCCAGGCCCCTCCGACAAGAAAGCGTTGACCCTCCGCAGGGGGAAATCTATATATGATCGGCGACCTGGAGCCCGGAGAGTGCCCGCGTCCGATTTCGCGAACGGGGGCCCGTAGTTCAATGGGAGAACGCCTGCTTTGCAAGCAGGAAGTTGCCGGTTCGACTCCGGTCGGGTCCACCACCGTTCTTTTGACAATCGGGGCGTGTAGCTCAGTTGGTTAGAGCATTCGCTTGATAAGCGAAAGGTCGACAGTTCGAGTCTGTCCACGCCCACCATCCGCCCAGAGAGGACTGCGATATGGCCGACCCGACCCCGCAGCCGATTTCAGGGATTGCCCCCTCCGGGCTCCGCGTCAATGATGCAGTGGTCCGTTCGATGACCTTACCGGGAGACCCCATGCTCAACGACCCCAGGCTCGCGGAAGACGACGACAAGGAGAAGGACGGCGGCGACGGCGGCATGATGAAGCGGATGCTCAAGACGAGGTCCATCCTCGTCTTCGAGCCGGTGTCCGACAAGCTCGCCCGCCGCGTCCAGAGCACCCTCCTCCTCCTCCAGCAGGACGACGAGAAGGCCCCCATCACCGTGTACGTGAACTCGCCCGGCGGCAGCGCCGACAGCGGGTTTGCCATCTATGACTCGCTGCGCTTCTTCAAGCCGCCCGTCCGCACGGTGGTCAACGGGCTCTGCGCCAGCGCCGCCGTCATGATCTTCCTGGCGGCCCCCAAGGAGCGCCGCTTCTCCCTCCCGAATTCCCGCTTCCTGCTGCATCAGCCCTCCACGATGGCCTACGGCTCCGCCAGCGACATCGAGATCAACGCCGAGGAGATCGTGAAGCTCCGCGTCCGATACAACGAGATCGTGGGCAAGGAGTGCGGCAAGTCCATGGAGCAGGTCACCCGGGACGCCGACCGCGACTTCTGGCTTTCCCCCGAGGAAGCCCAGAAATACGGCCTCGTGGGCAAGGTCGTGAAGAGCATGGGAGAACTCGGCTAGAGCGATGCCCGCGCTGGAGGTCCGCGGCGTTACCAAGGCCTATGGGACCAAGGTCGCCGTCGACGCGGCCTCGTTCTCCGTCGGGCGCGGCGAGATCTTCGGCCTCCTGGGCCCCAACGGGGCCGGGAAAAGCTCCCTCATCCGGATGATCATGGACATCCTCCGCCCCGACTCGGGCGAGATCCGGGTCCTCGATGCCGCCCCCGGGGTCCACGAACGCGTGGGATACCTTCCCGAGGAGCGCGGCCTCTATCAACGCCAGCGGGTCGGAGAGGTTCTCCAGTTC
>DATGFI010000129.1:0-5623 GCA_035309205.1 Planctomycetota bacterium
CGGGTGCGGGCTGGTCGAGCTTATGCCGGGGGACGTCGAAAGGATCGACGCCGCGCTCCGCGCGGCGGGGGCTGCCGGGGAGACGGCCAGGGATGCCGCCGCCGCACTGGGACGGGCCCTCGCGCTCCCCGGGCCGGGAGACGTCAAGGGCCTGGGGACTTTGATCGCCGCAGCGGAGCTGGTGCTCGCGGCACCGGATCTGCACGGAATTCCCTCGATCGGGGCCGCCTGGGACCGTCCCGAGTCGGTGAAGGCCCTGACCGAGAGCCTCGATCGGGGACTGAAACGCAGGGCCATCCTCGCGGCTCACGCGAAGAGCCTCCTGCCGCAGGCCTGGGAGGCGGAGGTCCTGGCCCCCCGGGGCGACCTGATCGCCGGCTGCGGCTCGTGGTGGAAGCGCCTCCTCTCGGGGCGCTATCGGAAGGCAAAACGGACGCTCCAGTCGCTGTGCAGGTCACCCGCTCCACAGGCGGCGCAGGCCCTGATCGCTCTGGCCGAGCGGATCCTGGAAGCCCAGACGCTCAAGGCTGAAATCGCCGAACGCGCGGCGGCCCTCAAGCCGCTCGTCGGCGACCGCGCCCTCGGTTCCGACGGACCCGGGGAGGAGCTCCTCAAGCTCCCCGATTGGGCGCTCCGATTCCGGGCGTTCCTCCGCGAGCGCGGCCTGCCTTCCTCGTTCGCGGACTGGGTCATCGGCCGGTGGGACCGCGCCCTGGTTGCCGCGGCGCACTCCGCCGCCAAGGCGGCAGCGGCCTCGTGGAGATCTGCCGCGGCGCAGGTCCGCTCCTTGCTCGCGGTGCCGGCCGAAGCCCGCCAGGACCTCGAGGCCCTGCCCTTCGCGGAGGCTCAGGCCAGGGCGGAGGGGTGGCGCCGGAATCTCGACCGGCTGCCGGCGTACGTCTCCTACGCGCGGCTCCAGCAGGCCGTCCTGCGCAAAGGCCTCAGCGAGCTGGCGGCGATGGCGCACGAGGGAAAGGCCGGTCCGACGATGCTGAGCTCGGTCCTGGAGCAGACCTGGGCGCGGACCCTGCTGGACCGCGCGTTGCGGGAGCGGTCGGAGCTTCGAGACTTCGATGCGGTGACGCACGAGCAGCTGATCCAGCGATTCCGGAGGGCGGACGAAGCGTCGTTCCTGGCGAACCGAGCCCAGCTCGCGGAGTTGCACTGGCGTTCGCTGCCGGGACCGGTCGCCTACGGCCAAGTCGGGATCCTCCGCCGCGAAGGCGCGAAGAAGTCCCGCCATCTTCCCATCCGACGGCTGATCGAGCAGGCCGGAGCGGCCGTGCAGGCCGCCAAGCCGGTGTTTCTCATGAGCCCGCTCTCGGTCGCCTCCTACCTGCCGCCCGGAGGCACGAGTTTCGATCTGGTCGTCTTCGACGAAGCCAGCCAGGTGCGGCCGGTGGACGCCTTGGGCTCCATCCTGCGCGGGCGCCAGCTGGTCGTTGTCGGCGATGAGAAGCAGCTGCCGCCGACCAGCTTTTTCGACACGATCGTCTCGACGGAAGGGGTGACCGACGGGGAGGAAGACGGACCGGGCACCAACGTCACGCAGGACATGCAGTCGATCCTGGGCCTCTGTGCCGCACAGGGAATGCCGTCGCGCATGCTGCGCTGGCACTACCGCAGCCGGCACGACTCGCTGATCGCCTTGTCGAACCACGAGTTCTACGAGGGCGGCTTGGTCATCTTCCCCAGCCCCCAGCGCAACCCGGATGGAGAGGGTCTTTCGCTGCGGCATCTGCCGTCGACGTCCTATGAGCGGGGCACCACGCGGACGAATCCGCTCGAGGCGGACGCGGTCGCCCAGGCCGTCCTCGACCACGCCCGCACGTCTCCCGCGATGTCGCTGGGTGTGGTCGCTTTCAGCCAGGCCCAGAAGAACGCGATCGAAATGAGGATCGAGTCGCTCGCCCGGAAGAACGCCGACTTCGACGCGTGGATCCGGGGCCATCCCGAGGAGCCCTTCTTCGTGAAGAACCTGGAAAACGTCCAGGGCGACGAGCGCGACGCGATGTTCATCAGCGTGGGCTACGGTCGCGACGCCAGGGGGGCGGTCAGCATGAATTTTGGACCGCTCAACCAGTCGGGTGGGGAACGCCGGCTGAATGTCCTGATCACCCGATCCCGCCGTCGCAGTGTCGTCTTCACCAATATCACGGCCGACGACGTCGACGTGCGACGTGCGAGCGGGGCGGGGATTCGGGCCTTCAAGGCCTTCCTGACGTTCGCGAAGGATGGCCGGCTGGAGCGCAAGCCGGGGGCCACGCACGACCTCGATCCCGAGTTCGAGATCCAGGTGGCCGCGGCATTGAGGCGCGCGGGCTATTCCCTGGAAGTCGAGGTCGGAAGCGGGGGCTATCGCATCGACCTGGCGGTCGTCGATCCGGCGTCGCCGGGACGGTATCTCTTGGGCATCGAGTTCGACGGCCCCCGCTACCAGACGGCCCGCTGGGCCCGCGACCGAGACCGGCTCCGACAGATGGTCCTGGACGGTTTGGGCTGGAACCTGCACCGGATCTGGAGCGCCGACTGGCTGAAGAATCGGGAAGACTGCCTGCGCCGCTGCGTCGCCGCGATCGAGGCGTCGCGGAAGGGACGGCCGGCGCCCCCGAAATCGACGAAGCCGGCGACGATCATCGACCGCACGTCCCAGACGCCGGCGAGCGCGGTGATCGCGAACTATGTGCCGGCCAAGGTCGCGGCCGATCTGGGCGAGACGCACCTGGCTGAGATTCCGACTTCGAACATCGCGCAGTTCATCGGCGCCATCGTCGAGGACGAGGGGCCCGTCCACGTGGAGGAGGTGAAGCGCCGCGTGCTCGAGGCGATCCAGGCGCGATCCGGCGCCAAGCGCACGGCCGCCATCGAGGAAGGAATTGCCATGGCGGTTTCGCGCCAGCTGGTGCTCCGCCGAGGGGACTTCCTCTGGAAGAACACGGGCGTCGTCCTGCGGGACCGGACCCGCCTGCCGGACGCGAGCCGGAAGCTGGAGTACGTTTCCGACGAGGAGTGCATCGCGGCGCTTCAGCTGGCGGTGAAGGAATCCTGCGGCTGCGACCCCGACGAGGCCGTCGCCCAGGCCCTTCGAATGCTGGGCGTGAAGCGGAACGATGAGGGGGTCGCCCGCCTCAGGACGCTGTTCGGGTCTATTCCTTGACCGCGGCGACGATCGACTTGGCCGAGATGCCCGCCCACTCGACGAGCTCCTCGGGTTTGCCCGAACGGGGCACCTCCCGGACGCAGAGCATCCTGGGGGCAAGCCCCAGGGAAGCCACCGCCTCGCCGATCCCTCCCGCCTGTTGATGGTCCTCGACGGTGATCAGCTTCTTCGTCTCGGAGGCCGCCCTGCGGAGCGTCGCCTCGTCGAGGGGTTTCACGCTGTAAAGGTCGATGACCCGAATGGAGACGCCATCCTTCTGGAGCAGGTCGTAGGCCTTGAGCGCCTCGTGAAGCGTCACTCCGCCACCGATGACCGTCGCGACGTCCTTCGTGGAGCTCTTCAGGGTCTTCGAGCCGCCGACCGTGAACTTCTCGGTGGCGGGATATAGGGGCTTGGCTTTCGGGCGCGACGTGCGAATGTAGACGATGCCGTGAGTTTGTGCGGCCAGCGCCGTCAGGCGCTCGGCCGAGACCCCGTCGCTGGGGTAGAAGACCGTCGAGCCGATCACCGATCGGAACATCGAAAGGTCCTCCAGGCCCATCTGCGACGCGCCGTCCTCTCCGATGGAGACGCCGACGTGGCTCCCGGTGAAGATCAGATGCGAAGGCTTCGAGATCGCGGACATGCGGATCTGGTCGAAGGCTCGGCTCAGGAAGCAGGCGAACGTGGAGGCGTAGGCGATTTTTCCCTCGCTCGCCAGGCCCAGGGCCACGCCGGCCATGTTCTGCTCGGCGATGTAGCACTCGATGAAGCGGTCGGGAAAGGCGGCCTTGAATTTGTCGGAGAAGGTCGAGTTCTTCACTTCCGCGTCCAGGACGACCACGTCCGGGCAGACCTTGCCGATCTTCGCCAGCGCGATTCCGTAGGCCTCACGGGTCGCGATTTCGACGGCCGCCGGGGTCAGTTCCGGGTCGTCGAGAGAGAAGCTCGCCGTGGCTCTGGGCGCCGCCGAGATCGTGCGGCTGGGGACGGAGATGCTCACCTGGACATCGCCGAGCTCCGCGAGGGCCTTCGTCTCCTCCTCGCCCTTCTTGAGCGGCTTGCCGTGCCAGCCTTCCTTGTCCTGAAGGAAGGAGACTCCCTTGCCCTTGTAGGTCCGGGCGATGATGGCCGTCGGCTTGCCCTTGGTCGCCCGCGCCTTGTCGAAGGCGGCTTTGATCTCGTCGATGTTATGTCCGTCGATCGTGATCGCATTCCAGTCGAATGCGATGAACTTTGCCATGTAACTGTCGGTGTTGTGCTGGAGCATGGTGGGACCGGACTGGCCCAGACGGTTGCAGTCGAGGATCGCGACCAGGTTGTCGAGCTTGTTGAAGGAGGCGAGCTGCGCGGCTTCCCAGACGGAACCCTCGGCGGATTCGCTGTCCCCCATGAGGCAGTAGATGCGCGCATCGATCTTGTCCAGTCGCTTGGCGAGGGCGACGCCCACGGCGGCCGAGAGGCCCTGGCCGAGGGAACCGGTGGCGATGCGCACCCACGGCGAGTTCGGGGTCGGGTGGCCTTCCAGAGGAGAGTCGATGCGACGCAGGGTGTTGAGGTCTTCCTTGATGCCCCCCGCTTCCTTCAGGGAGGCCCACAGGATGGGGGCGCCATGTCCCTTGGACATGATGAATTCGTCGACATTGCGTGCCTTGGGGTTCTTCGGGTCGAAGCGCAGTTCGCTGAAGAAAAGAACCGACATGATGTCCGCGCACGACATGCAGGTGGTGGGGTGGCCGCTGCCGGCCGCGGTGGTCGAGGTGATCGAATGGCGCCGCAGCTTCTGGGCCATCTGCTGGAGAGTGGTGGTGTCGGGCATGGGTTCTCCTTAGGTTCGATTGTCGAGAGAGGGCTATAATAGCCCCCCAAGGGGCCTTTTCAAGTCAAACCAACGTGGAAGAGCCAACTGTTTACCTTGCCGCGACGTAGAATCGTAATCACTCGGCCGGCTTGACACCGTGGGAAGGGGGCCCTAGCATGTCCGCCGTGGAAGCTAGTCCGAAGAGGAAGGCCGCGACGATCGGCATCCTCGTGGGCCTCCTCCTTTCCGCCCTGGACGGTACGGTCGTAGCCACGGCGTTGCCTCAGATCCTCGAGGACCTCAACGGGTTCACACTGTACTTCCTGCCGAACGCGCTGTTCATGCTCTGCCAGACGGTTTCGATGCCGATCTGGGGCCGGCTGGCCGACCTCTACGGCCGGGGCCGACTGCACCTGCTGGCAGTGGTCATCCTGGTCGGCGGCTCCGTGCTCTGCGCGATGTCGCATTCGATGCTGACCCTGGTCGGCTTTCGGGCGATTCAAGGCCTGGGGGCCGGCGGCCTGATGTCGCTCTCCTTCACCATGATTGCCGACCTCTACGATCTCGAAGAGCGCGCGAAGATGCAGGGTGCGATTTCGAGCGTTTGGGGCGTGGCCGCACTCATCGGACCGCTGCTGGGCGGCTGGATGACCAAGGCGTTCGGCTGGCCGTCGATCTTCTAC
>DATGFI010000130.1:0-2567 GCA_035309205.1 Planctomycetota bacterium
GGTCAACCCGGTGTCGACGATGTCCTCGACGACGACCACGTCCTTTCCCCGGACGGGGTGGCTGAGGTCGAATTCCATCCGGATCTTCCCTGCGGACACCGTGCCGGACCCGTAGCTCGAGACGCGGAGGAAGTCGCAGGTGAGCGGGATTGCAATGGCGCGGGCCAGATCGGCCATGAAGATGAAGGACCCCTTGAGGATGCCGACCAGGACGAGCTCGCGGCCGCGGTAGTCGGCGCGGATGGCCCGACCCAGCGCCCGGACCCGGGCCGCCAAACGGCGTTCGGAGATAAACGGCTTCAGTGTTTGAGCCACCCGGCTCAATTCTACTTCTTATCTTCCTTCTTCGCAGGACGCTTGTCGTGGTTCCAGAGATCCTCGTTTTCTTCGGTCCCGCCCTCCGCGCCGTCCGCCCCGTAGCTGATGACGTCGAAGTCCGCGCCGGCCTTGCTGGGATAGTTGTAAACGAGGAAGTTGTCGAATGCGTCCTTGGGGATCTCCTTGAGATACCCGTCCTTCGGCCATTCCTTCTTCAGGTCCTTGGGACGAGCGACCAGGTCGTAGAGCTTGTCGGGGTACCGATCCTGATCGGCCTTGAACTGGTTGATGGCCTTGACCGTGTCCTCGATGGCCTTCCGGCTCTGGGCCTTCTTCAGCTCGCGCCACTTGTCATGATTCCAAAGGTCGGCGTTGTCCCCGGCGCCCCAGGTGCGGCCGTCGGCGCCGTAGCTGACGATGTCGTAGTCGGCTCCCGTGCCGGGCTGGCGGTAGACGAATTTCCGGCCCCAGGCGTCCTTGAGTTCGCCCGTGTAATATCCGTCCTTGGGATAGGTGGCGGCGGTCTGGGGCTTGGTCTGGAGGTGTTCGAGGATCGCCGGGTAGGAGCCCTGCTCGGCCTTGTATTTCTCGACGGCGGCCGACAGCTTCGACAGCCGAACTTTCGTTTCTTCGATGTTCTTCTTGGCGGACTTGGACGCCCACCACTTGACCCACGCATCGGTGGTCGCCTTGACGTCGGCCGCCTCGCCCGCGAGCGTGCCGGCGCGGGGCTCTTCCTTCTCCGTCTTCCCGCGCAGCTCGTGCTCGAGGATGCGCTGAAGGGCCCGGGCGCAGTGGACCCCGAGGGTCTGGGAGGTGGACGGGTTCAGGGTCGAATCGCTGAGCTTGTTGGCCAGGTCGTCGACCGCGTCGAGGGAGCGGATCAGCCCCAGCGCGTCCGCGGCGGAAGCCGCAATGAGGGGCGCGTCGTCGTTTTCGCCGGCGGACGCCGGCTTCTTGTCGTCGAGAGCCTTGCGCAGGGGATCGACGGCGTCGCGGGCGCGGAAGAGGCCGGCCGCGCGGATGCACTCGAACTTGAGGATGCGGTCGGATTCGACCTGCTTGGACTTGAGCGTGTCGACGATGGCCGGAATGGCCGAATCGTCCCCGATTTCGGTCAGGGCATGGGCCGCGGCGGAGGCGATCGAGGTGCCGAACTCCTCGGTGTCCTTGAGTTTCGCCGTGAGGGCGCTCAGCACGTCCTTGTTGGGCTCGCGGATGGCGCCCAGGATTTCGCAGAGGGCGCGCTTGACGCCACGGGCGGCGTCTTTCTTATTGAGTTCCGCAACCATGGCGGGAATGCCGCGGCGCCCGAGTTCCTTGAGTTCCTCGGCGGCGACGAAGCTTTCCGTGTAGCGGTTCGATCCGAGCTTCTTGAGGGCGTTGTCGATGTCCTGCTTGAGAATTTCGTCGCGGCCCTGGACGGGCTTGGCTTCCTGCGCGGAAAGGGCCACCGCGAGGGCGAGGAGCAGATTCATGGCTTCGAACCTCCGTATGGGTAAGGCGGACACTATATATTAGACGGACGAAAGACGTCAAGGAGAGGTGGGGAAGGAAGATGCCCAGGAGCCGGGGGAGAGCGCTCGAGGGCGAAATGGCCCGGAGGCTTCGCGACGGCCGGCGGGAGCTGCCGGAATCCTGATCCCGGCGGCCCCTTTTTTCGACGGATCCCGGACTCCGGGATCCCGAGCCCCCCCCCGGCGCTTCGCGCGTCCGCAGCCGGCGGCGGAATCACATTCACATTGGATCCCAAGAATCGCTTCGGATGGGGTTCCGCGCTATAACATCGCCCTCCGGCCGCGTACCAGCAAGAGAGAGGCTCTACCAGAGGTTGCATGCTCAACACACGTGATTTCCGGCGCCGCATCAAATTCGGGTTCGCCCTGGTCGTCTTCCTGGCCGGCGCCGTCGCGTTCTTTTCCCTCTTTTCGCTCCGGTCGGTGATCGAGTCCAAGGACCTGGTGATCTCCAACTACGCCCGCGACGTCGTCCAGACGCGCGACCTGGTGCTCGCATCCGACCAGGTGGCTTCAAGCAGCCGGGCGTACATGCTGACGGGCGATCCCCGCTATCTCAGGCAGGCGGAAAACGCGCGGGACCTCTACCGGACCCGGATCGACCTGCTTCGGACCAGCGTGGTCGTCCCGGAAGAGAATCAGCTTCTGGACGCCGCGCTCAGCGCCGCCGTCGCCCACCAGGAAGCGCTCGACGCGGCCATCTCGGCCGAGACCAAAGGCGTGGACCCGCGG
>DATGFI010000131.1:0-3139 GCA_035309205.1 Planctomycetota bacterium
TGTGCGACAACCGCTCCTTTGGCGCCCAGTGGCTTGAACTCGATTTCGTCGAGAGCGTTGTAAGCCACGAAGAACGTCTCCACGGCTTCGATCGTCTTCCGGGCCTCCTCCCGGAGATTCCGAAGAGCCATCTGATCGCCCTTATGACGCGCGACGGCGACCAGCCGATCATTTCGTTTCATTTTGTCTTCCACCCGCTGGGCCGCTTCGATGACGCCGAGGAGGCGAGCCTCGGTCTTCGAGCCGGGAGGAAAGGGCTCTTCCGCAAACACGAGGATATCGAGGGGGTCGCGGTCTTCGACGATCGTACCCGGGATGAACCCGTAGACCAGAGGGAATGCCAACCCCTGAGGCAGGACGCGGTGAAGCATGAAAAGAGACAGCTCGGGAACGTATTTGTGCTTGTTGCGCGTTCCGCGAGAGCCTCGATCACGCAGCGAACGGCCCTGGCCGCGGCATTCGGTACCGGCGCCAAGTCCGACACGGGTTGCGATACCCGGCGTCCTTCGGATTCCGGGGCCGTCTCTCTCCTAGCCGACACTCTCCGCCGCGCCTGTAGTCGCCACTCAGGCCGGGCCTTCGGTTCGACCTCTGACGGTTAGTCCTCACGTCTTTCTCCTTCCGGGCTTCGGAGGATCCCGCTTCTGTCGCTGCTCGGCTTCGAAGGCGGGTGAGATGAGGAAGCAGCAGAAAGCTCACCGCTCCTCCATACCCGGCATCCGTTGAGGCTTCCGACGTAGATCCCTTTCATAGATCGCACAAAATGCGGACGAAAAGCGCTGCCGGATGTTACGTCGGGTCCTCCGGTCCTTTTTCGTTCGGACCTGGAGCGTTCACTCCCGTCGATGCCACGGGAGAATTCTCCAGATGTTCGCTTTTCCCTGGTCACCCGCGTTTCCCCGCCGGAGCTTTCGACCTGGTGGGCTCAAAACAGGACAGGCCTGAGGAGCCACCGGTGAGTGGAGGCCTGCAGGCCAAACGTTCTCTCAGGAGATTCCGGAGGGTCCCTCATCGAGGCGATCCCTCGGGTTCTAAAGAACCCACCGACAATTCCTCGCACGCCAATCGAAGGCGAGGCCCAGGTTCCTCCAGCTCCACTCGGGATCGGCCTTCACCTCACGACCGGCCAGGCGATCCCTGGACGCAGGAAGACCGCTTCTTTGCCTCCCTGCTGTCGTGGCCGTTAGGGCCGGACTCCCCTGATCGAGGGCGTTCATTGAATGGATTGGGCACGGAGGAAGGCCTGACCCAAACGTCGGAATCCCTATCCCCGTCGATCAAGGCTAAACAGGCAGCTGCTCCGGAAAGCCCTCAATACCGGCCCGGTTGCCGACCGATCAGTCATCTCCGCCTTGAAGTTCTCAGACCGCGAATTTCAGATCCTCGAGGAACCGCAACCCTTCCCGCACCATGTGGTCCGTCATCAGCGGGTGAATGATGCTCTGGACCCTCCTTTCGGCGACCGCTTTCTGGATCGCTGCTTCCATCTCATGGCGCTCCCCGGCGGCCTTGTGCACTGGATCCATCGACGAGGATCCGGACTGAGCTGCCGATTCCGCGCCCCGCACCGACTGAAACTTCTTCGCGGCTTCCATCAGGTCATGGATGATTCGAACCTCGCCCGGATCCATGAAATGAGCCAGCATGGCCGCATGATCCCCGGCGTCTCCGAGCCAGAGGTCGGCCAGTTCCTTGCGAACGATGTGAGGCTCTCCCCGATTGAGGCGCATGAGCCTCGTCACGAACGAGTCCGCCTCATGAGATGCGGCCTGGAAGAACGAGGGCCAGACAAGACTATGCATCCGGCCCGACGCTTGTTGATCGCGCATCTCGAGCTTCCACTCAATGAACCGCTTCCCTTCCTCGATCGAGTCGTTGTTGAACTCCACGTAGGAATCCTTCTTCAGTGTGTCCGAGCCGAGCTTCTTAAGCCTCTTGTCGAAAGTCCGGCGAAAGTTCTGTGCTTCCTTGCGGGGATCCGAGAGGGCGTCCCCCGGCATGAGCATGGTGAAGAAATCCGCGTGATCCCGAAGCACTTCGAGCCAGAAGCGGTTTTCGGCGGTCGAAATAAGGGCCGGGTCTTTGCTGTCGGGCAGCACCCAGGGGCGATCCGCCCGGTCCATGGCCGATCTGGGCTCCGGGAATTCCTGCGGGGTGCTGTGGAAACTCGGGCCGAGGGCGGCTGCGCCGAGCCCGGCCGTGCCGAGGCCCACCGCCAGCATCGTGCGTCGCGAAACGGAATGACCTTTGGAAGATTCCATAGTAGCCTCAATCACAAAATCTATTGGGCAGACAGGGGTCCCAGCTCCAGCTTCTGCTTCCCCGTGGGGAAATGGAACGTGACCGCAGCTTGGGAGCCCTTCATGTGTTCGGGAACATCGGCCTTGAAGTACACCGAAGGCGTGCCGGCCGCAGGCTGTGCGGCCTGGAACGGTTCGGCGAATTCGGCGACAGCAAGCCGGATCAGGTGTCCATCCGGCAGACTTCGGGCTTCCACCGGCGGAACCCCGACCGGAGGATCGGGCATCAGGAGCTGGAGATCACGTTTCATCGGATCACCGGACTTGGAAACGAGCAGGAGCGATGCCGTCACCAGCGACAAATCCGACGGCTTGTTGTCGCGATCGGAAACGAAGATGCGCACTTCCATGAACTTCTTCTTCTCATCATTGCGGAACATGGATTCACCTCCCCAGTTATGAGCGATGGACTTTGCAGAGACCCAGTGGCGGCAAGATCGTTATGCCGTTTCAATTGAGCGACCGTAAAGAAGTGTCCCCCGTGGCGGAAAGCGCTTGGCGGGGCGGCGGAACGTGGCCAAGTAAGGGATGCGCGGCGCCATCGCGTGGCCCTTGAGACCGGGATCAAAGAAGCCCTTAAGTTCAGCATCACAGATCTTGCTCAAAGGGGCTCAGAAATGGGCGCACCCTCCTCTGACCGGGATCCCAAGAAAGGTGATCATGGCCGCCGCCAGCAGGCCCGAGTTCCACGGCCTTTCGGCCCAGGGCCACGTCCGCACTTCGAACGAGGACCAATTCCTTATCGCCGAGCTGGGCAAGACGATGCTCGTCCATCAAACCAGCCTCCCGATAGAGGACCGGACACGACTTTCCGGCCGGCGACCGGGATATCTGTTTCT
>DATGFI010000132.1:0-8102 GCA_035309205.1 Planctomycetota bacterium
AACGATCGCGGCGGCGGCGCTGCTGCCGAGTATCTTCCTGGACTGGCGCGCGATCAAGGCGCGTCCCGCGTCCGTCTGACCCCCCGACTACGGCCCCACTCGCGATAAAGGAGTCGCTCGAAGGCGTCTCTTCCAGGCAATCACCCCCGTGGATCCATCCTTCCTCCGTATCATTGTTCGAAGGGGTAGAACCAGAATTGGCGGTTTTAAAAACCCCTGGTTCGCAAGGGCCGTGAGCGCTCAAGTCCCTCCCCCGGCACCATCAATCGGGAATTCCTCCAACCTCTCATCCGGCGTCGAGATTGAGTTGAGGCGCCTTCAGCTCGAGTGAGGAGTGTACCACGGCGGGAAAACTCGTTCGCTGTTGCGGTTATAAAACGCGACGCCGTGGAACATCAGGCCGTCGGTGTTGTAGCCGCAGCGACGGGGGGGAGTAGGAGGATGTCATCTCGAACGTCAGCAATGGTCCCTATCGACCGGGTGACGCCGTGCATTTCCCTTAACGTTTCCGGGGTCTCATACGACTATAGGGTGTTGCGCAAGATCCACGGATGGAGGGCTACCGGGTGGTCGGCACCGCCGAACTGGTCCGTTACGTCGACGGCCTGCACGCCGCGGCGCGGAAGATGACCTCGTCCGACGCCGAGGCCGAGGACCTCGTGCAGGACTGCCTCGCGTCCGCGGTGCAGGGCGTGAGTTGCATCCGGAGGGCCGAGCTGCTGGGCGCGTGGCTTCACCAAATCCTTCGCAGAAGATGGTACGACATCCTCCGGCGTCGCGCCCTGGAGCGACGCGGGCGGCCCGACGGCCGGGCCGCGGCAACTGCCGCGGATGCCGATCCGGCCGGGAGCGAGCTGGTCCGACGCGCCCTCGGAGCGCTGGAGCTCGATGCCCGTCGAGTGCTCGAAATGCGCTTTTTTCAATCGCGGACCTCTGTCGAGATTGCTCGCGAGCTCGGCCGGCCCGTCGGGTCCGTCCGCTCGCAGGTGTTCTACGCTTTGCGCAAGTTCGAGTCCGAATTCCGTCGGCTCTGCCCAAAGGAGACCGTATGAGCTGCTTGGCCGAAGAACGTTTCGTCGAGCTGCTCGACCGGGGGGGCCTGGAAGCCTCGAGCCCAGAGGAGGGGGCCCACCTCCGGGACTGTCAGGCGTGCCGAGAGTCCTGGGCGACGGTCGCCGCGGCGGGGGAAGTACTCGCGCAGGCGGGGACCCGCGGCGCCGGGCGCCTGGTTCGGGCGATTCCGCTCGTGGCGGCCGCCATGCTGCTCGCGGCCATCGCCGTGATCGTAATCCGCCACGGGCCGTCGTCGGCTGAGACGCCGGTGAAGGACCCGCTCGGGTTGATCCTTGAAGGCAGTCCTGACGAGGCCAAGGGCGCCCGCGAGGCACTCTTGAAAAGCGGCCGGAAGGCGCTACCCGGACTCGTTGCCGCCCGGCCTCGGCTCCGGACGTCGCTGCGCTTCGGGGAGATCCAGGATCTCATTTGGACCCTCAAGATCGGGGGAGTGCAGGGAACCCCGGACGAGGCCGTCGTCCGGAAGATGGAGCACGTCAAGATCGATCTCGCGTTCGAGAACGTCGGCGTCAACGATATCCTCGCCTACCTCCGCGACCTGTCGGACATCAACTACGTGCTCGATCCAACCGTGGATCCCGGGCCGGTGGAGCGTCTTCGAGGGAAGAACCAATCGCTTCGCTCGACCCTGGAAACCCTCTGCCTGGTCAAGGACATCGACTTCGACTTTCGCTACGGCGTCGTCTTCCTCAGCCGCCCGATGCGGCTCTGGTCCACCGAGCCCGGCGTCGGGATGCCGGAGTCGAACGTCTGGAGGACTCAGGCACTGGATCCGGCCGGCCTGGAGGTCGCCGGCAGGTTGCCGAAGAATCCGATTACTCTCGATGTTCAGAACTGTCCGATGAGCGCGGTGGCCCAATACATTTCGACACTCAGTGGCGTCCCCATCGAGTTGCCGGAAGCGCTCGGCGAGACAATGGTCACTCTAAAAGTGCAGACCATCCATCTCGTCCGCCTGGTCGAACTGCTGACGCTTCCGCGGGGGTGGGATGCACGCATCGAGGGTCGCTCGCTCGTCTTTTTCGCGCGGGCGAAGTGACCCCTGCCACCAACGATCAACGGGATACATCCGCGGCTTGCTCTCCTGCCCCTCCTCGCCATCCTCTCGGGCACCTTTCAGATGGATCAGCAGGAGGGATCGACGACGACCAGGTAGAGATCCAGATTCAGCCGCGATAGCGTCCTATCCCGGATTGGCGACGTTCTGTGTCGGGAAGAGGACAACGGACTGAATCATGGGCATCACGGCTCTGAGTGGCGCTCTCGGTACTCCTGCGGAGTCAGTCCTTCGGAGGAACGGAACACGCGGCTGAACTGCGGGGCGTCGCGGAAACCCGCATGTGCAGCCACCACCTTCAGCGGCTCGCGCGACTCGACGAGCAGTCGCTTCGAGCGCTCGATGTGCGAACGGCGGATCTCATCGTGCAGCGTGCGGTCCATCGCGCGGCGGAAGCGGCGCTCCAGCGTTCGGCGGCCACGGATCTGATGCGTGGACACTATCGGACATCCAGGCAGATCAGGGTGCCCTCGCTGTCCCGGCAGAAAAGAAGGCCGTCGGAGAGCACCGGGGCGATCCAGTTTCTCGCCTTTGACCCCAGCAGCGGAACCCGGGCCAATTCCTTGTAAGCCGTCGGGTCTGCAGCGACGACGACGAGCATGCCTTGCTTGTCGATCGTGAGGATCCGACCCTCCACAATGACGAGATTTCCGAAGCCGCCCTTCTTGGTCCATTTTGTCTTGCCCGTGCCGGCATCAAGGCAGCGGAGCTGGCCGTTGGGCGTGTTGTCGTCAATTCCGTACAGATGGCCTTCTCGGTAGACCGGGGTGGCCAGCTGGCTCCTCATTTCGGTGTTCTGCCAGAGAGAAGTCAACTTGTCCCCGCTCAGCGATAAGAGCGCGCATCCCCGATCCCAACCCGACGTGATGAAGAACTTTCCGTCGAAGAACACCGGATCGGCCGCATTGGCGTCGAAGGACGTCTTCCAGGGGTAAGAGGCGAAGGACTGGCCGGTAACCGGATCCACCAGGCAGAGCTCGCCCGCGCAGAAGAGGGCGACCGCAGTCTTGCCATCGTGATCGAAAGCGACCGGGGACGCAAAGCCCCCGAATCCCGTCGGGCTTGACCAGACCTTCTTGCCGGACTTCCTGTCCAGGGCGAGACCGCGCGTGTTGGCATTGTAAATCGCCAGTTCTCCGACCAGGAGCGGCGACCCGGTGATCCCGTAATCCGTGTTCTTCGCCCCCACCTCTGACATCAGATCCGCCTGCCATCGCAGATCACCGGTTCCCGCATCCAGGGCGAACGCCTGGCCATTCCGGCTCAGGGTATAGACCACCCCTCCGTCGACGGTGGGCGTCGCCCGGGGCCCCCAGAAGTTCCCGACTGGGCAGCGGTAGACCTGCCGCCATAGGGACTTCCCCGTCTTCGTGTCCAGGCAGGAGACGACGTCCTGGCCGCCCTGGTTGCCGAGAGTGTAAAGTCGTCCGGCGACGATCGACACGGAGCAGACGCCCTCCCCAACCTGGACGTGGAACAGCATCTTGGGGCGGGCGAGGCTCTCCGGTTTCCAGGATTCGTTCGACTGTCCGTTTCCCTGGGCCCCTCTCCAGCGAGGCCAGTCATCGGCCCGACTCAAGGCTTGGGTCAACGCGAGGGTGATCAGGGCTAGGGCCGCTTTGGTCCGCATGCGCATTTTGGGCTGAACGCCCCCCGACTACCTTGACGGAACCTCATCCCGCGAATACGGCGATCCCCGGAGACATCGCGTCGGGGTGGTGGTCCGGAACCAGGGGCGTCACGGCTGCTGGCGACGAACATCGCTGCCCATGATACTCCCCGTCCGCAAGCTCCCTGATCCGACATGGGAACACAAGATCGGATAGCATCCCGGCACGCCTGCTTTCGCTTATACATCACGGTAGCCATGCTGACAATTGCCGTCGCCGCCCTGATGAGCCAGGAGATCATGCCCGTCAAAGAGTGGACCCGAGCAGGACACGCCTTCTATATCCCCACGGGCGCCAAAGCCGGTAAGTGTTTCATCAACGTTTTCCCCGCCGTCGATTTCAAGGGCACCGCGGCCGAATGTCATGAGCGCGTACGTGCGGAGATGACCCGCAAGATGGGAGGATCTTCTGAGGATCGAGCGAGGACGTTGGGACGTTCCTTGCTTTCCCGACGCCGACGGAAAAGGATGGCGTCCAGCGGCGGGTCACTCTATTTACCGCCGTCGGGGAGGTCCGGGGGTGCGCGCTGCGGAAGGTCGCCAGTACGGAGGCGCAGCATCCAGCGCATTCGACCCCCGCCAACGAGATGATGTCGCGGGCGAAGGCGACGGCTCCCGGGGTGGCCTGCCTCTGGCGTCTGCTGCTCGTCCCTCGGAACCTTTGTGCGGGAGCGAGCTTTCGCTAGGATCGGCGAGGGAAACGGAGGATTTGTTCATGGGGCAAAAAGATCCGCGCGTCGATGAATACATCGCAAGATCCGGCGACTTCGCAAAACCGATCTTGAGGCGGCTTCGCGCCGCCGTCCATCGCGGCTGCCCGGCCGTTGCCGAAGACATGAAGTGGAAGTCACCGTTCTTTGTCTACAAAGGCCTCCTCTGCATGATGGCGGCCTTCAAGAAGCATTGCACCTTCGGATTCTGGAAGCATGCGCTGCTCAAACGGCGCGTGAAGGAACTCCGGCACCCGGGCACCGTGCTGATGGATCGATTCGTCCGGCTCCATTCCCAGGCTGACGTTCCGGACGAGGGAGCGCTCATCCAGCTTGTGCGGGAGGCCGCCGCCCTGAATGACCTGGGCCTCAAAACCGTGCGCGACTCGTCTCCGAAGAAGGAACGCGTGCTCATTGTCCCGGAGTTCTTCAGGAAGGCGGTGCGGTCGAACCGGAAGGCCCAGGCGGCGTTCGACACCGGAAGCTACACGTTCAGAAAGGAATACGTGAAGTGGGTCATGGAGGCCAAGTCCGAAGAAACGCGGCAGCGCAGGCTCCGGACGGCGCTGACGTGGATGGCCCAAGGTAAGAACAGGAACTGGAAGTACGAGAAATAAGCCCATAAGGCGGATCCGGGGACCGGTTCGATTCCGCGTCCCGGGCAAGCGCCGCGCAACCCTGCTGCCACGAATCATCGGCGACCCCTTCTCGGATTCCTGGTCGAACAACAGAAGCGAAGTCGCTGGAGCACCGGCAAAGCCCGTCTGCGGATCCCCCTAGTTCTCCTGGGCCTGGGTTATGCCTCCGGGATGCTCTCCTGCCGGAACCATTCGCCGGAGAAAGGAACAAATGGGCGCTTCGAGAACCACGTACGAGCCGATTCCTACGAGCACAATCAACGTGAGCGTTATGACGTCCCCCAAGGGTCTTGACGGCGCGAGGGCTGGCATTCCGCGCGCCACTACTCTTCTCTTCCCATGAATTCAATGACGAACATATGGGAAAGATAGAGGGAATAGCTGGCATCCCCTACAAGGAGAAGAGCTCGACTCGCAATCTTCCGGCTTCGCTCCAGGAACAGGCTCGACAGGACCAGGACGAGCGCCGGAAGGCCGAATGCCGCGAATCTCCCCGTTGGAATGCGGGCTTCCACATGGAAATACTCGGACAGGATCAACGCGAGGCCGGATAGGAGGATCAAAGAGGTCAGCACTCCAGCGACCGGCCTGACCGTAGGATTCCACTGCCAGAGCCAGAAAGCCGCCACACCCAGGCAGAATTCCCCGATGATGCTATCCGCGCAGAACGCGGCGATCGGTCCACTCTCCTTCCAGCGCAGGGTCGCTCCGATCGCCACCATGAGCGCCGAGGCCGCGAGCGTTGCAAGCCGCGGACGGAAGATCGGGATACAGAAGGCCACCAGAACGTAGAAGTACATCTCGTAATTCAAAGTCCAGCCTGGGGGAACCAGCGGATTGACCAGCCCGTTCTCCTTGACGTAGGGGATGAACAGAAGCGATCTCAGCAGGTTGGGCAGGCTTGGCGTGACCGATTTGAGGAGGGCTGGAGCGAGGACAGACACGGTGAACAGCGCCAGCGTGTAGATCCAGTAGATCGGAACGATCCGGATGATCCTCCTGGACAGAAAGTGTTCGGGCCGAGAGAAGCACACCAGCGACATGATGAATCCGCTGATCACAAAGAAGACGTCGACCCCGAATCTGCCGACATTGAAGACCGGAGTAAAGAGGTGGAAGTAAGCCACGCTGATGGCGGCGTAGGCCCTCAGGACCTGTAGGTTATGAAGTGTTCGCGCCAAGAGTTGCCTCAACCTCAGGGACGCTATCGGCTCTCCACCAGGGCCAACCGCTTGCCATGATGATACACCCTGCGAGTGAACAGACGGTCTCGAGAGGGGAGTTTCCCGGCTCCGGAGCGCTCCGGCGTGGACCGCCGGATTCCGGAAAGCTCAGGGAACTGCGGGCGTCGATGAAGCCTGAGGCGGCGGGGGGCCTTTCTCAGCCGCCCTCAGACCCGGTGCTTCCGAGGGCCTCTTGAGGAGCTGGCTCCCCGTTTGATCCCGCGGCCCGGTCGTGATCCCGACGGAAGAAGGCTCCGATCACGATGGCAAGAATGATCGCCCCTCCCGCGCACAGGGCGGCGGCCGCGCTCATGAGCGTGGGAATTCCCGGCTTCCGGCAGTAGGCTCCGCCCAGGTAGGCCGCCCATCCGGACACGAGGCCTCCCAACAAATTGAGGGTCCCCACCGCGGAGGCCTGGACCTGACGCGGGATGACATCGAAGGAGGACACCATTAGGTTGGCGACGAACAGACCGCTTCCGAATCCGAACCCCGCCGCCGAGGCTTCCGCCACCCTGAGAGAATCCGTTCGGCCAAGGAGATGGAGGCAGGGCGCAAGCAGCACCAATCCGACCAGCAGGAGATAGAATCGGCTCGCCCGCAAGCGGGGATAGAGGCAATCTGCCGAGGCTCCCCCGATCAGGAGACCCACAAGTGCCGGGCCCTGAGTAAAGGCCGTGGCCGCCGTGCCCGCTTCAGAAAGCGTAAGCCCGAACTTCTGGTAGAAATAGTCCGGCAGCCAGGAATACATGAGCCAAAGCGCAAAGCAAAAGGCGGGAAAGACGAGGCAGAGGACACCGTAACTAGGAACCCTGAAAAGCGCTGCCAGGGTTCCGCCTGCAGAAAGGCGTGTCGAGGGCGCGGCGGTCGGCGGCGGGGATATTCCCTGGAGGAGTCGGTGGAGCGGAAAGGCGTAGAGCATCCCCGCCAGCCCGAGGGCATAAAATGCCCAGCGCCAGAGGTGCGCATCCCCCATCCAGCCACCGAAGAATCCTCCCAGAAAGACCCCGGCCAATTGCGCGGTGCTCAAGACTCCGATCGCCCGCGAGCGTAGCCCAGGGGGAAGCGCGCCCGCGGTGAGCGCGATCGCCGAAGGCATGAAGAACCCCTCGACGACGCCGATGACCGCCCGGCAAGCCAGGACATGGCCCGGTGACCGCGCCATCCCCATCACGGCCATCGCCGCACTCCACAGCCCCAGACTTCCGACCACGAGCCACTGCTTTGAAAACCGGTCCCCCAGGAGTCCGGCGACCGGGGACGTGAGGGCGTACACCCACAGGAAGATTGACCCCGTCCAGCCCAGCTCGGAATCCGTGAGCCCCAGTTCCGCCCGGAGGACCGGAAAGAGGGAAAAGACCAGTTGGCGATCCATGTAGTTGAGAACATAGGCGACCCACATGAGGAAGACGACCAGCCATGCGCGCCGCCCTTCTCGGTTCACGATGTGCCTTCCGTCGTTAGCGTCTGGATCCGATCGAGGAGATGCCGCACCTTGGAATCCTGTCGCCGAGATCCGCCTCCGCGCGCGGGCGCGGGTTCTTGGGGGGAGCCACCGGTCTGGAATCCTCGCTTCCCTCAGGCCGGTGGAAGCTTTCCGCCCGCCCCTCTACTTCCATTGCTCGTCAAACAGCCCTGCTTCCACGATCGACCTTTCCGGCCGTTCCCCCGTCCGAAGGACCGCCCAGTCTCCCATCCGGGGGAAGAGCAGGTAATTCAGCCTCAGATCTT
>DATGFI010000133.1:0-3954 GCA_035309205.1 Planctomycetota bacterium
CCTTCGAGAACGCTGGGCGGCGCCGATCGAGTTCGAACTTGGAAAGGCCCAGGTTCTGGTGACGATCTGCGATGCCGAACGCTTCATCAACCTGAGCCAGGTCGTGAACGACAAGGGGGAGCAGAATCCGGTGGTCGTGGCCCAGCTGCGGCGCCTGGTCAAGGTCCTCCACCACACGCCCGACATCGCCGACCGGATCATCGACTACATCGACGCCGACAGCAAGGGCGAGTTCGAGAGCCGGGCCAAGAATGAACGCCTGTACAACGTGGAGGAACTGCTCCGCATCGACGGGATCGCGCCGGAAGTGGTCTACGGGGGGATCATCTCGGGGGAGCCCCGGAAGGGGCTCCGCGACTTTGTGACGATCTGGCCCCGCACCACGGGGGACGCTACCACGGCCGGACTGGTCAACCTCAACACCGCCTCCTCCGAAGTGCTTCAGTCCCTTTCGGACCTCATGCCCGAGCCGATGGCTGCCGCCATCGTGGCCTACCGCACGCAGCCCGGCCCCGATGGCCGGGCCCCGCAGTTCGAGAAGGTGGAGGACCTGAAGCGGGTGCAGGGACTCGGCGACGATCTGTTTTCGGACCTCAATGGCAAGGTCACAGTGAAGTCGTCGACGTTCGAGATCCGCTGCAGGGGAACGGTGGGCAAGGTGGAGAAGACCTGGGTCTATGTGGTCCAGCGAAGCGCCGGCGGCGCCGCCCCCGCGCCGGGGACCGGGACCCCCCCGCCGGCCACTCCGCCGCCTCCCTCGGGGGACCCCGCCACGGGCGCGACCTCCCCGACGCCTCCGGCCATCACTTTGATCGGCTCGCAGATGCTGAACGACTTCGCGTCGGTCCAGCCTCCCGCGACCGAGAAGTAGGACCTCCCCGCCGACCCTTTAAAAAGGGAAGGGCCCGGGCTTTCGCCCGGGCCCCGTATTCGTCTTCAGAATGAAGACTCGTAAAGGCGGTTCGCCCCTTTCAGAAGGGCATGATCGCTTCAAAGCCGAGCGTGTTGTCGCCGCGAGCGGGGTTGCCGTTGCGGTCGAAGATATGGTTGTTCGCATCGTCATGCCGGAACTCGACCCGGATGATGAGCTGGTTGGCAACCTTGAACTCCTCCGTCAGGGTGAACTCGATGACCCGAGCACCCGTGCCGGCATCGCTGACGACGCCGATATTGCGGTGCAAGGCTTCGCCGTTCGTGTCGCTGTAGTACTCCACGCGCAGCACGGAGGCGAACATATCCGTCACCTGGTACTTGCCGTAAAGCGCGACGCCTGAACGGGGGGCGCGGCGCGGGGTCGGCCCCACATCGGTCGCCACTCCCTGGATCGAGTCGTTGTCGATGTCCAGGGCGACGGTCAGCTTGTCCATGCTCCACTCGGCGACGACGTCGAAGATGTAGAACTTGTCCTTCGTGCTGACGTTGTCCTCGGTGCCGGTGAGCAAGGTGGCGGTGACTTTGAGGTCCTTGATCGGCTTGGCACCGAACTGCATCTCGACGGCCTTGCCGTGGTTGGAATCGGAGAACGTCGAATCCGCGACGGGGGTCGAGACCAGCGCGTTCGGGCCGTTATTGAAGCCCAGGACCGCCCAGAACTGATCCGTCACGTGGTAGTACATCCGGATCCCGGTGTTGCTGAAGTTCTGGGCCTGACCGAACAGGATGCTGCGGGAGTAGTTCATGTCGTCCATGGACTCGATGACCTCCAAGCCGGCCAGCTTGTCCTGCTTGCCGACGCGGATGTCCAGGCCGGTCCCCAGCGGAGCCAGGACCTGAATCCAGCCCTCCCGCAGGGTCACGTTGTTCCCGTCATAGATGAGCGGGTCGTGCCCGGCGGCCAGCTCCAGATGATAGCCCACGATCATCTTCTCGGTCGCCAGGCGCTCGAGGTTCAGCTGGACCGAGTTGAGATAGAAGCTGTTGCCCTTGTTGTCGAACACCCGGACCGGATTGGCCCCGATGTTGTTCGTGGCATGGCCTCCGACGCTCAGATGGTTGAAGCTGAACTCGTAGCCCGCGTCCACGAACCCGGACAGCTTCGTCTCCTTGAGGGCCGTCATCACCGGGCTGTCACCGTCCGGCGACATGCTGTCCTGGCCGACCTTCGTCGCGCCCGGGACTTCCTTGGACTCATTCTGAGCCCGCTCGGCCTTCAGGCCGTCCACTTCACGCCGAAGCGACTCCAGCTCCTTCCGGAGCTGCTCCGTCGACTCCTGCGCGACCAGCGGAGCCGCCATCAGGGCGAGCACCGCGGCCACCGTTGCGAATCGAACCATGATCTCTCCTTTCAACAAAACCCGATCCCTCACTCAGATGCTCGTGCAGTCTTCCTGCCCTGCTTCCGGTAAAGCAGGGCGGGCGCCAGCACTCCCATCGGAGCACAATGAACAAGCCCTATCCGCTTGCCGGTGAACTGGGAAATGACCCGTCTCTCTCCACGACCCCCCCTGAACTCTCCAGCCCTACCAAACGGTATGATTTCCGGACGATGCGCTACTCTTACCAAGGACTCTTTCGGCTGTCAAGCGCTAAATCTTTACATATCCCGTACTATTCCTTCACAAGCGCCGATCCTCTTCCTTGCGCCCCGGGACTTCGCCGGGAAGACCGAGCGTCTCCAACTCCCGATCGCCGGATGTCGGTTCGTGAAGAAACAGCATGAGCTCAAGAAGGAGCGGTGGCCCCCCGTCTCTCCATGACCCCCTGGACTCCCCAGCCTTACGACCCTACTTGACGGTATGATTTCCGGACGATGCGCTATTCTGACCTGTGACTATTTCGACTGTCGAGCGCCAAATCTTCAGACATCCAAGACCATTCCTTCACGGGCGCTGATCACCTTGAATTTGCCCTTCATCTTGCGCCCCCGGGCACGCGCCTGGCGCTCGATCTTCTCCAGCTCCTTGTCGTCATGGGTCGGTTCATGATGGAACAGAATGAGCTTCTTTACGGAACTTTCCTGGGACAGATTCAGCACGTGGGAAATGGAACTGTGGCCCCAGCCCCGTTTGGACTCGTACTCCTGGTCGGTGTACTGGGAATCCGCGATCAGCATGTCCGCACTGCGGCAGAAATCCACCACCCGTTGATTGCACTCCTTGATGAACTCCGAGCGCCGGTGGATCCCCGTATCCAGGGGACGGGCCCGCTCCGCCAGAACGTCGTAGTAGGGCTCGTTGTCCCCGGTATAGATGACCGATTTCCCCTTGTGCCGGAACTTGAACGCCAGGACCCGGATGGGGTGGTTCATCGACTTGGTGGAGACCTCCAGGTCCCCGATGTTGAAGGTTTCCTCGCCCAACTCGGTGAATTTCACCCGGGCGGCAAGCTCCACGCCCCGGACGGGGAAGTAACTGTACTGCATCTGGAACATCAGGGCCTCTTCGAGCGATTTTTCCAGCGCCCGCGGACCATAAACGAACAGTTCGTTTCCGGGAACGTAGATCGGGGTGAAGAAGGGGAATCCCTGGATGTGATCCCAATGGGTATGGGTGATCAGCATATGGACCCGCACCGGCTTCTTCGCCGCCATCAGCTGCAGGCCCAGTTCCCGGATCCCCGTCCCGGCGTCCAGGACGACGATCTCCTGGCCTCCCAATACCTGGATACAGGAGGTATTTCCGCCGTATTTCGCGGTCCCCGTCCCCGGACAGGGGATGGACCCGCGCACGCCCCAGAATTTGACTTTCATTCGAGGACGAAGAATACTGCACAGGGAGAAGCGCTGTCAAGAACGTAATCCGGGGGCGGATTCCGGGGCTTCGGAACTATCGCTGGAACTTCGTGTCTGAAATCTCTATAAATGTCGGCCATGCAAATCCCCTCGGCCGGGGTGATCTTGGCCGCCGCCGGCGAAGGGCGCCGCCTGGGCTCGAGGCTTCCCAAAGCCCTGGTCCCGCTATCGGGCACCCCTCTGTTCCTCCACTCGCTTCGGACTTTTGCGGGACTCCCTTTCGT
>DATGFI010000134.1:0-5762 GCA_035309205.1 Planctomycetota bacterium
CGCGTCGAAGGATGACGGCAAAGGCGGAATCGCGGCGCATCCGGGCGGCCCTCTCCAGTACAGAGCTTATCGTCAAGGTATGCCGCCGGCTTGAGAGGGAATGGCGAGGAGAACCACTCGACCGCCGATGGACGTCGCGGGGCTTCCGACAAATCCCATTATTTATGTAATTTCCGGAAGTCCCCGTCGTATATCACCATGGAGACTGATACATGGATACCGATAGGAAGTTCAACCCCGCAACCGGCTCCGCCGCCGAGGTTCAGATCCGCATCGTCTGCGCGGGCCGCACCGTCGACTGGGTCCTCGAAGAGATCCACAGGGGTCTGCGCCAGGCCCTCGTGGAACATCGCGACCCTCTCATCATCCTCGAAGACCTCGTCCTCCTGAAGGACTCCGTTTCGAACCTGCTCAAGGGCGTCTGCAGGGAACTCGTCGGATACCCCCGCACGGTCAGCTTCTGGGAGTCGTCAGGCATCACCGAAGCTTTCATGAGCGCGATGGAAGCCCCGACCGACCCGGGAAATCCCCCGTCCGTCGCCTCCTGAGCCCTCTCGGTCCGGACTAGCGCAGCAGGATTCAGATGGACGCCGATCTCCCGCCTTCATCCTCGCGAAAGGTATACTAGGCTTCGGTATGGGCCAGGCCATCGTTTATTGCGCCGGCTGCAACGCGCAACTTCGAGACCACGATTTCCTCAAAGGCGCGGCCTTCAGGATCGAGCACAAGGTCGTGTGCAGGAGCTGCCTCCCCGCCGGCTTCGTCCCTCCTGCGAAGGATCGAGTTCCCCCCGGGAAGAGGCACGGCGTCACGACCACCAGCGGGCTGCGGGCCGTGCGCGCCGAAGTGCCCAAGTCCGCTCCCGTCCTCGCGTGGGCGGCCGGGCTCAGCATCGGAACGATCCTCCTTCTCGTCGCCATCGTCCTCTGGTCGAGTTCGGGCCGCCCCGCGGCTCCGCCCGGCTCCGAAGCACCCCAGGCCGAGCCGCGTCCTGCGGCCCCGCCCGCGGCCGAGACCGTGGCCCGCGAAGCCCTGGCCCGGCTCCAGGGCCGGATCGCCGATTCCCCCGCCGACCTCGACGGCCAGCAGGTTCTGTTCGACGAGTTCTCCCGCTGCGCCCCGGGAACGTCGATCGCCCCGGAGGTGATCCGCGAACAGGAGCGGATGAATCAGCGTCGCAGAGACCGTCGCACGTCGGAGTTCGTCGAGCTCGACCTTCAAGTGCGGAACACGTCGGCGGATCAGGCCGTGATCCTCCTCAAGGCGGCGCGGAATCGCCACGCGGAATCGGCGTGGACCGAGGCCATCGATCGGCGCCTGAGCGCCATCGAACCGAAGCCCGATCCCCCGCCGGCGGCCGACCCCGCGCCGCAACCGGCGGCTCCGGACGCTCAGCCGAAGCCCGCGCCGCCAGCAGCGCCGGTCTTCCCTCCCGACTGGGAAGCGGCAATGAGGCTGGCGACCACCCGAGACTACGCCTCCGCACAAGCCGCGCTGGAGAAGTCGCCCGACCTGGCCCTCGTCAAGGCGGTCGCCACCCTCCTTCAGGATTCCCTTCAGACATTGCTGAAGACGCCCCGCGGCCGGCGGCTGACGCTCGGTGCCGTCGAAGGATCCTTCCAGAGGGAATCCGGCGGCATCCTGGAGCTCAAGACCGATGCCGGCCTGGTGGAATTGGAGTCCGGAGACATCGCCGCCGCAGCGCTGATCGCCGTGGCGCGAACAGCGGGCCCGGTCGACCCAACGACGGCGGCCGCCTGGTGCCTCATCGAAGGCGACGCGGCCGGGGCCCGGGCTCTGGCTGGCGCCGAGGCACTCCCCCCCCGTTTCTGGGCGTACGCCGACAAAGTCGCGACGGCGCCCACGGCACCCGGACGCGAACTGTATCGGGCGGCCCTGGCCTCGCTCGCGAAGCCCGTCACGGCTGCCGACGGCGTCCTGCGCCTCCAGGCCCTCCTCCGCGACCGGCCGGAGGATCTCTTCGTGCGGCGGAACCTTGCGGCAATTACGACTCGCAGTCAGGGGGGCCGCGACTTCCTGTTCACGGCTGAGGACCTGCACGCGTCGGGCCTCTTCCGCGCAAGGAAGAGCGGTAAGCTCGAAACTTGCTGGACCTGCGAGGCCGACGTCGAGCCGGCCAGGCAGAAGGACACCTACCTTGAGCTCGACTTTTCGACGCTGGCGGACACCCCGTACAAGGCCTGGATCTGGGCGGGCGCGTGCTGCCTGGAAGTCTTCGAATTCTCCTGCCAGGGCACGGAGATGGAGGCCGGGAAGACGACGAAGGAAGCGGCCGAACCGGGCGCGGGCGCCGCGATCCTGATTAAACCGTACGTGTCCAGCCTGAAGAAGACGCACTCCCAGCACAACGGGCCCAAGCAGCCGGCGCGCTGGGAATGGGTGGCGATTCCTCTGCCCCGCTACGCAAGGCCGGGTGCGCAGCGGATCCGCATCCTCAGCGATCAGAAGGGCTTCTCGGTCGCCGCGGTCGTCGTCAGCGCCACGAGATCGGGGCCGCCGACCGAAGGGGAGCTGAAGGAACTCCTCCGCGTCCGAAGCGAGCGGCCCAGGATGGCGCCTCCCCAGCCGAGGGTGGTGTCCATCTATGCCTGCGCCTTCGATGGTACGGATCAACGGCTGGTCGGCGAACTTCGAGAGAAATCTCTGCACGGCGTTCCGATGTACGAACAATGCTTCCTGGGGCTGGAGCGGGACCAGCCGTTCATCATGCCGGAACAGGGGGAACTGCGATTCACCTACTTCCTGAAGTCCGCGTCCCAGATCACCGCGCGCCTGAGGATGTCGCGGGAGGGGATAACGATCCCCTGCGATGTCGAGGTGCCGTCTCCGGTCGTCGGGACTCCGACGGAGGTTCGGATTTCCTTCTCCGACTTCAAGCCCGCCTATGGACAAAAGGGGCCGAACGTCGGCCCGGGCGAAAAGACGGCCATGATCTACATCTTTTCGCCCGACCTGACCTGCGGCCTCCGCCTGGACGCGCTCTCCCTCGTGGAAATCCGAAAGTAGCCGTCTCTAGCGCCTGGGGCGCCCGAAGACCGCACGCAATTCAATCTTTGCGCGCTCCAGAGTCCGGCGTCGGGTCGCAGAAAGCCCCTGCCCTCCCCTATTGATGAACCAGTTCAGCATCGACATCGCCGACTGGAACTTCGTTCCCTTGGTGCGGGGACTCGCCAGGACCGCACGGCGAAGGCCCTGCGCGATGTCTCTGGCCGATCGACGGAAGAGGCCGTCCGGAATGTCCATGGCATTGGAGGTTTCCCGGACATGCCGGATCCAGTTCCTGCGCCGCGTCGACGTCATACTCTTCAGAGTCGAGCGATCCGGAAGCGTTACTCAGGGAGTGAGCGTCAGAAGCCTCGGAGTGTCGGTCACCGGCAGTTCCAGCTCCAGGAGCCCGCGCTCCTGGCGGAGGATGCGAACTGCGAGTTCCCGCCCGCTCACCGGGTCGATCAGCCCGACCCGCCCCCCCGGCGCTCCTGTGAGCGTCAATTTGAAGCGCTCGTCCGGCCAGGCGGCGGCGCCATCCCAGGTCATCACATAGATTCCGATGACGTAATCCGTGACCGACCTCTGCCAGGGCAGCAGAACCAAGACGTCGCTGCTCCTCAAGGGCTTCGGTCCGTCGACGATCTTTCTGGGTTCGCCGACTGGGGACGCTTCGACCCCGAGCGGGCGGATCTCCTTGACCGGTCCGGCCCCCGCGAACGCCCGCGTCAGGGCCCGAAGGGCTTTCAGCGGAGGCGGTGCGACGTCGTCAAACCGCGCGTCCGCTGGCAACGTGGAAAGCTGGGGCGGAAGGATTCCGAATTGACGGGCCTCCGGGTCCCAGGCGGAGAAGAAATGAAGGACATCGACGCCTTTGTGAAGCCACAGGCAATAGGACCGGAGCGCGCACTTGGTTTTGAGCATCCAGGCTCCAGCCTCGTCGTTCACGCCGCACTCGGAAGCAAGCACTCCGTGCTCGGTCATATAGTGTCGGAAGCGCTCGACGCCCTTGGGTCTGTGGCCGCGGGCGCCGGGATGGATGAGCCTCATGATCGACTCGGTCTGGATGAACGTCGAGGCGATCCCTTCGGGTAGCCGGATGTCGAGCGTCGGGGTGAATCCGTCGACGTTTTCCTTCGGACGATCCCGGTGGTATTCCTGCTCGGGAAGCCTCCGCGTTCCGGTGCCATACGGGTGATAGCTCTGCCCGTCCGTCCCGGGCGGCAACTCGTCGACCGGGGTGTGAAAGAATGTCGTGTTGGAGAACCCCCAGATCGTCCGCGCCTTCGGGAAGGCCTTCTTCACCGACCGATTGACGCGCTCCGTCAGTTCCCAGCAGGTGCCGCCTTCGTGCAGGAAGTCCTTTGCGGCCTTCGGCCGATCCGGATAGTAGTTGCGGATGTCCAGGAACTTCGTTCCGAAGGTGAGTTCGTTGTAGATTTCGAAGTCGAAGTCGTCGATGCCGGACTCTTCCAGCAGCCTGCCGAGGAGTATCGCATAGCGGATCCACCCGGCGACGGTCTCGTCGAATTCGGGCGTCCCGGCCGGATGAAGGGGAAGATATTTGAGCGTGGCCATCGAAACCTTGCCGGCCTTGAGTGCTTTAGGCAGCGGCTTCGAAAGCACGCACTCGCCCGTTGCCGGATCGATCGCGGTGAGCAGCGCCTCCGCCGCCCAGTAATCGGTCAGTCCGCTTAGCCCGGAACGGCCGGCCATCAGAGCGGAGGTGTCCGCGAGGCGGATCTTCGTCGCCCCCTTGGGCGCGTCCTCCAGGAGCGTCCCGTCAAATCCGCGCATCGGACAGGGCACCCCTTGATGGCAGTTCAGCAGGATCGTCGGACGCATCCCGTACTGTTTGAATAACCCGAAGAGCTTCCGGAGGCGGGCATCCTGGCGGGTGCCGGTCTCTTCCCACGTGACGTCTCCCCACCCCACCTCCTTGCGGACTGCGCGTATGCCCGCCTCCGCCAGGAGACGGACGGCGAGCTCGTCGTTTCCGGGGACATTGTAGTTGATCCCGATCCCTTCCAGGAAGTCCAGCGCCGACCGCGTCTCCAGCCAGCCGCGCCATGGCTGCTGCAGGTGGCTGTGGTTGGGAAACGGCATCTCGAGCTGGGCCGGATCGGCATAGGGATGCCCGTCCTGGGCCCACAACAACAGGAATGCCAGCAGTCGTTTCACCAGAATGTTCATAGCACCACCAGCCTTCCGCGTGGCAGTGGTATGCTCAGGGAGGATGAAAGAAGGCGTGGTCGCGGTCCTCGACGACGGCGCGGGGCGCTATCTCTTCATCCGCCGGGGGCTCACCCTGGAGCGCTCGCCCGGCTGGTGGTGCTTCGTCGGCGGGCAGGTCGAACCCGACGAGACGCTCGAGGCGGCCACCGCCCGGGAGATGCTCGAGGAGGTCGGGCTTCACGTGAAGGTCGAAGCTCGGATCCATGAAAGCCTCTCGCCCCGCGGCGAATTCAAATTGCACTGGTTTTCGACCCGGCTTGATCCCGGCGGCCAGCAGATCGTTCCTTGCCCGGTCGAGGTGGACGAGTGGCGATGGCTCAGTCTGGCCGATGGACTTCGCCTGCACCCGATCCTGCCGGGCCTGCGGAATTGGCTGGAGCACCGGACGGAGGCCCGCTAGCCTTGTCAAAACCTTCACGAACGCGTATTCTCGAAGCGAAAGCCGATTCGCCTGCTATTGAGCCACGACCCACATGACGAGATGCTCCGGACTGCACCGCCGGTCCGTCCTCGCGCTCCTG
>DATGFI010000135.1:0-2613 GCA_035309205.1 Planctomycetota bacterium
GCGAGACGCGCCCCCTCCGGGGCGAAGAGATCCCCCTCTGCGCCCGCATCGTGGCCCTGGCGGACGTGTACGACGCGCTCACCTCGAAGCGCCCGTACAAGATGCCCTTTCCCCACGACAAGGCAAGGGACATGATCGTGAACCAGGCGGGCAAACACTTCGACCCCGAAGTGGTCCAGGCCTTCGTCCGCCGGGAACAGGAGTTCGTGGGCATCCGCAGCCAGTTTCCCGACACCCACATCCCCGAGGGCCGGCCCTTCGAGCTCCCCGAAAGGGACCGCTAGGCGGAAAGGGGCCGGAGCTCTCCCTCGCTCGCGGCGGCCGTGCCCGGGACCTCCCGGACCGGACCAGAGCGGCGGCCCTCCGACCGGAACGGATCCTCCGACCCAGATCACCCACCCGGATCCTCCGAGCCCCTTGTTTCGGGGCCTCCCGCCTCGTATACTCTCACCGCGTTGAAGCTTGATCTTTGATTTCCGGGAGAAACATGCCCAGCCGCCGCAAGGGACACGGCCGCACCTTCGAAGGCGACTTCCTCGCCGGCAGCTTCCGCTTCGCCATCGTCGTGTCGCGCTTCAACGAGTACATCACCTCCAAAATGCTCGAAGGCTGCGAGAACACCCTCAACCGGCACGGCGCCAAACCCGAGCAGATCGACGTCGTGTGGGTCCCCGGCTCTCTCGAGATCCCCACCGCCGCCCGCAAGATCGCCCAAAATAAGGCGGCCGACGCCATCATCTGCATTGGCTGCGTCATTCGAGGCGACACCGCCCACTACGACCACGTCTGCCGCGAGACCGCCCGGGGGATCGCGGAGGTGGGCCGCCGCACGGGCATCCCCTGCATCTTCGGCATTCTGACAACCGAGACCATCGAGCAGGCGATCGAACGCGCGGGCACGAAGATGGGCAACGCCGGCCGCAGCGCCGCCATGGCCGCGCTCGAGATGGCCAGCCTCATGAAGAAGCTATGAGGAAGAGAACCCAGGCCCGCGAGCTCGCCCTGCAGATCCTCTACCAGCTGGATCTCCGGGGCGACGAGATCCTCGACGAGGTGTCGGCCATGCTCGCGCCCGGAACGGGCGACCCCGAAATGACCGACTTCGCCCGCGAGATCGTCTTCGGCTTCCGGGACAAGAAGGCGGTCATCGACCGCCAGATCGAGGAGGTCGCCAAGAACTGGCAGCTCAAGCGCATGGCGGCGATCGACCGCAACATTCTCCGCCTGGCGACCTATGAGCTGCTCTACCGGGAGGACATCCCTCCCCTGGTGACGATCAACGAAGCCATCGACATCGCCAAGAAATTCTCGACCAAGAATTCGGGCCCGTTCGTGAACGGCATCCTCGACAACATCCGGCTTCGCGCCGCCCCGCCCGGCAAGCAGAAGAAGTAGGCCGTCCCGGTCGGGCCGGTGTCCGGCGGCCCTCTTTTTCCGTTGTGTCCCGGCGCCCTAGCCTCGATAATCCGCTTCCCATGGGACTCTTCGGCGGCTTCATCGAGAAGTTCAAGCAGGGCCTCGCCAAGACGAAGGAAGTCTTCACCGCCCCGCTCAAGAAGATCTTCTCCGCCTTCCGCAAGCTGGACGACGCGACCCTCCTGGAGATCGAGGAAGCCCTCATCACTGCCGACTTCGGCGTCGACGCGACGGGAAAGATCATGGATTCCCTTCGCATCGCCTACAAGAAGGGCGAGATTCAGACCACCGACAAGGTCCTCGACTTTCTGAAGGCCGACCTCAAGAAACGGCTGACCGAGAAGGGCAACGACGTCCTCTGGGCCCCCCAGGCGCCGACGGTCATCCTGGTCTGCGGCGTCAACGGAGTCGGCAAGACCACGTCCATCGCGAAGATTTCCCGCTACTTCAGCAACCAGGGCAAGAAAGTCATGCTCTGCGCCAGCGACACCTTCCGCGCCGCCGCCGTCGATCAGCTGTCGATCTGGGCCGAGCGCCTCGGCATCGACATCGTCAAGCACAAGATGGGATCGGATCCTGCGGCCGTCGTCTACGACGCGGCGGACGCCGCCATCGCCCGCAGGATCGACATCCTTCTCATCGACACGGCCGGCCGCCTCCAGACGAAGGAGAACCTGATGAAGGAGCTGACGAAGATCCGCAACGTCGCCGCCAAGAAGATCCCCGGCGCGCCCCACGAGGTGCTCCTGGTGCTCGACGCGACGACGGGCCAGAATGCGATCTCTCAGGCCGAGCACTTCAAGGCGGCGACCAGCGTCACCGGGCTCTTCCTCTCCAAGCTCGACGGCACCGCCAAGGGGGGTATCGTCGTGGCGATCAAGGATAAGCTCGACATCCCGGTCAAGTTCGTGGGGACCGGCGAAACGCCTGACGACGTGGCGCGCTTCAACGCCGACGAGTTCGTCGAGGCGCTCTTCACGGACTGATGTCGCGCCTCGTCCCCTACCTGGAGGCCCTGCGCGCCCGCTACGGGCCGGCCCGCGGCGGCAAGCCGGAGTTCCCCTTCGAACCCTTCGTGCGGGCCATCCTCTCTCCCGGCGCCTCGGCCGCCGCGCTGGAAAAGGCGATCCGCACCCTGAAGGTCTACGGCCTCCTGGATCCGGGAAAGGTCCGCGAGCTCGATCCCGACACGATCGC
>DATGFI010000136.1:0-3341 GCA_035309205.1 Planctomycetota bacterium
GGGCGTTCTGAGTCTGGCACCGGAGCGCGACCTCGACGACGATCTTGCCGCCGCGGTCGACTTCAAGGAGGCGAGGCGCCTTGCCCGACTCGGTGAGGAGGAGGTTTCCATTCGTCAGGGGCTGGACCGTGTCCACTTCGCTCTGGCCGCCCTTGAATTCGAAGAGCGTCCTGCCCTCCGCGTCGATCTCAACGACCGCGCCGCCAGGATACTCTTTGCATTTGGAGACGGCGAGCAGCCAGTGTCCGTCGGAAAGAACCCAGCCGTCTCGGGTCGATTTGGGATAACGCCGGCCGATCTTGCCGTCGGCGCTGACCCAGTAGGTTTCGGCTCCGCAGACCAGGAAAGAATGGGTGATGTTCTGGGGGGACTCCTGCTGGAACTCCAGACTCAGGAGCAGGGATATGCTGAAGCTCATCATGTGGCATAATATATCATATATGAAATTTGTTGCAAGCCTGATTCGTAAACGATATAGTTATCTCCAAGTCAGCACCCCGGCCGGGCGGGATCGGGAAGTATAGTTAAAGACCAAGATGCGTACGCTATTTCTGGTCCTGCTGGGCTCCTGGGCCGTCTCCGAAGCCCAGGACGATGCGGCGACGATCGAATTCTTCGAAAAGAACGTTCGTCCCATCCTGGCGGACCGCTGCTATTCCTGCCACAGCGCCACTGCAGCCAAACTCAAGGGCGGACTTCGCCTGGACAGTCTCGAAGCCGCCCTGAAGGGCGGCGATTCCGGTCCTGCCCTGGTTCCCGACCATCCCGAGAAGAGCCCTCTGATCGAGGCCGTCACCTATAAGAACGTGGAATTGAGGATGCCGCCCAAGGGACGGCTTCCGGAAAAACAGATCGCCGACCTGACGGAATGGGTTCGCCGCGGCGCACCATGGCCGAAGTCCTCGGGCTCCGTCGGGCCCGTCCGGCCGACGGAGTTCAATCTCGAGCAGAGGAAGTCGGAGCACTGGTCATGGAAGCCGCTGCATCGGTCCGCTCCCCCTCCCGTAAACCACGAGGCCGAGGTTCGTCGTCCGCTGGACCGGTACCTCCTGGCCAAGCTGGAGGAGAAGGGCCTGGCGCCCGCGGCGCCCGCGGATCCGCGGACCTTGCTGCGACGGCTGAGCTTCGATCTGGTCGGCCTGCCCCCCTCCGCCGCGGACGTCGAATCGTTCGTGGCCGATCCTTCCGAAGCCGCCTATGAGAAGGTCGTCGACCGCCTGCTTGCGTCTCCCCAATACGGCGAGACCTGGGGCCGTCACTGGCTCGACCTGATGCGCTATGCCGAGACGCGCGGTCACGAATACGACTACACGCTTCCGAACGCGCATCACTACAGGAACTATGTGATCCGCTCCTTCAACGCGGATGTTCCCTATCCTCAACTCGTCCTCGAGCACGTCGCCGGCGACCTGCTCCCCGAGCCTCGCCTGAATCCGACGTCGCGCTCAAACGAGTCCGTCATCGCGACGGGCTGGTGGTACCTGGGGGAGTGGCTGCATTCTCCGGTCGACACCCGGATCGATGAAATGGACCGCGTCTCGAACCAGATCGAGGTCTTCGGCAAGGCCTTCCTGGGCCTGACGATCAGCTGCGCGCGCTGCCACGACCACAAGTTCGACGCGATATCCCAGAAAGACTTCTACGCGCTGGCCGGCTTCCTGAAGAGCTCCAGCTACAGACAGGTCCGCTTCGATACGATCGAGGACGAAAAGCGGGCGGGCCGCGAGCTCGAAGGGCTGCGACAGAAGAGCGAGCGGGCGGTCGTCGAGGCCGCCCTGCGCTCCGCCCGCGGCGGCCTGGACCGTCTGAGCGACTATCTCGAGGCGGCCCGGGATGCCCTCAGCGCCTGCTCCGGCTGCGCGGAGGATATCCTCTTCGAGGATTTCGAATCGGGCACCTACCGGAACTGGACCGTCGAGGGGACGGCGTTCGGAAAGGTTCCGCAGACCGCCCAGACGATTGCTCCCTATCAGGGGAAGATCAACGCCAGCGGGAAGTATTTCGTCAACTCGCACAACGTCCGCCAGGGCGAGGACATGGCCGGCGGCGACCGGCACACCGGGCGTCTGATCAGCAAGCCGTTCCGGATCGAGCGCGACTATATCTCATTCCTGGTCGGCGGCGGAGCCTTCGAGGGGAAGACCTGCGTCAACCTGGTCGTCGACAACAAGGTGGTCGCGACGGCGACCGGCCGGAACAGCAACACGATGGCGCCCCATCGCTGGGACGTCCGGGACTGGCGCGGCCGGCAGGGGAGGATCGAGATTGTCGACGCGGCCACCGGCGGCTGGGGCAACATCGGCGTCGACGACATCGTCTTTACTGACGGCGCGACGCCTTCGCCCGGCCGGGAGAAGATCGGATCGATTGCCGAGGCTCGCAAGCTCGATCCCGGAAAGCTGGCCGCCTGGGTCGAGCATCTGTCCCGCGCGGCCTCGGATCCCCGGGACCTCCTCCATGCCTTCGCCGCGGTGGCCAGAGGCGAGCCCGCGGCGGCGGTCCTGGCCCGTGAGCAGGCGCGCGCCGCCAAAGCAGCCCGGGCGCTGGACTCGGTCGATCTCATCGCCGACTTCACGAAGCCCGGGCCGGTCGAATGGGCCCAGGACGGCGTTTCTTGGCAACGACTGAGCGCGGGAGATGCCGGCTGGGGCGCCGACTCGCTGGCCGAACTCCTTCCTTATGGAGCCCTCCGTGCGGATCCCGTCTGGCGATTCCTCCGTCCGGCGCCTGCCACTCAGGAGGAGTCCAGCCATCGGACCTGGGTGGACTCCGGCCGCCTGGCGCGGACGGCCACGTTCACGCTGACCAGGCCGACGATTTTCAGCTTGGTCCGCGGCGCCGGCCACGCGTTCGTCGAGATGGATTCGCACCGCCAGGTGAACGGTCCGCTGCACGCGTCGACGATCGCTTCGTGGAAGGACCGAGAGCTTCGGTGGGTGGCGCAGGACATGCACCATTACATCAGTCCCGATCCATCCAAGCCGCTCCATCGCGCCCACGTGGAGTACAGCCCCGAGTCCCCGGACTTCGAGGTGCTGATGCTCGCCCAGGGGGAGGCGGAGCCGGGAAATCCCTTCGACTGCGCCCCGGGCTTCGTGCTCGACGGCCTCCGGGAGGCAGGCTCGCCCCGGGCTCTGGCGGAAGTCTATGCGCGGAAGCTGGGGGACTGCGGCGACTGGCTCCTGCGGCATCCGGAGCTGACCGGCGTTCCGGCACCGGAGCTCGCCGAACATGCGGCGGCGCGGGCAGCGATCGCCGCCCGGGTGAATCCCGAATCCCGGATGACGCCGGCGATCCTGGCCGGTCCGGGGGCCGACGAATACCTGCTGATCCGCGGGAAC
>DATGFI010000137.1:0-2262 GCA_035309205.1 Planctomycetota bacterium
AGGACGCCGTCGATCACCTGCCAGCCGTCGGGCATCTTGTCCTTTCTGTAGCCTTTCCACCCCTCGGTCGTCTTGCCGTCGAAGAGGAGCTTCCAGCCGGCCTTCTTCTCGTCCTCGGTCAGCGTGTTGTCCTGCGCCACCGCGGGCAGGAGTGTCAGGATCGCCATCAGCGTGAGCGCCATGCGTCTTTTCCTCCTTACAGTTTCTTCAGAATCTCGCGGATCCGCGCCCAGGCGTCGGCCCGGGCCTTCTTTTCGTCCTCTTTGGCTCCGGTCATCTCGCCGGCGCGCATGAAGCCGTGCCCCGCGCCCTTGTAGATGACGGGATCATAGGACTTTGCCCCCGCCTTCATCGCCGCCGTCGCCTTCTCGATGCCCGCGTTGATCCGGGCATCATTCTCGCCATAGAACCCGTAGACGGGGCACGGGATCCTGGCGATCGCGGCCTTGTCCTCGGGCGCGGGGCCGTAGAAGACCAGAGCGGCCGCCAGCGATCCGCGGTTCGTGGCGAAGCGGAAGGTCTGGCCGCCCCCCCAGCAGAAGCCTCCGACGGCGACCTTGCCCGTGCAGGCGTCGAGTTTCGCGACGTAGTCTGCGCAGGCATTCAGGTCGGCCGTGACCTGGTCGGGGGACAGCTTGTACAGGGCCTGGGTGGCCGCGTCGACATTGGGGAAATCGCTGGTCTTGCCGCCATTGGGGCCGAGGCCCGAAAGGTGGTCGGGCGCGATCGCGATTACCCCGGCCTCGGCGAACTGGTCGGTCGCGCTCCGAACCCAGTCGCTCAGGCCCTTGTTCTCGTGAATGACGACGATGGCCGGGGATTTCTCCTTCGTTTCGGGGAACACGACGAAGGCGTGCAGGGTCCGCTCGCCGACCTTGATCTGGACCCATTCATGGTGGCGCGGCGACTTGTCCAGCCGGTCCTGGACGGGATCTTGAAGGAGCAGCGGCAGGAGACAACAGGTGAGCGCGACCGTTTTCATGGAGTCCTCCCTCACTTTTTCGACGGGGTCCGGATGATAGATCAACGATTCGGCGCTGTCCAGAACGGCGGAGGCGGCGGGCCATGCGGGAAGCGCCTCAGGACGAGGACCAAGGGGCGGACGAGGGGCGGCGCCGCCGTCCGCAGGACCGCGGGGCCGGTCCGGGGACTTTACGCGCCCAGCCCGAGCGGGTCCCGGCGCCTGCGCGCCGCGCTCCGGCTGCGGTACTCGGGGGACGTGAAATAGCCCCGGAGGCGGGGGATCTTCGACGCCGCCGATGCGGCGACCTGGGTGAAGCGGATCCCCGCGTAGAAGTCCTGTTCCTCGCCGGCGCTTCTGAAGCACCAGCGGACGACGCCCTCGGCCTCGAGGATGTCCCGGAAGGTCTCGATCTCGAGCCGGACGATGACCTTGGTCCCGTTCTGGAGGCGGTCGCGGGTCCGGATGAGGATGCCGCCCTCGGAGAGGTTGACGGCGGCGCGGGCCTCGTTGATGCGTCCGATGCCGAGCGCCTGCAGGAGCCCCTTCCGGTAGACCAGTGCCACCGCGTTGTCGATGTGGAACCGGGTGCTCCGGCGGAGCTCGCTTCTCCTGCCCGCCGGAACTGCTGCCTCACCCATCTCTCGCGCCCCCCAAGTCCGCCCGGCGGCGGACTCATGGGGACTATAGCCCAGTTCCGGCGGAAGGGAAGGCCGGAATCGAACTTTTTCCGGGGACTATTTCAGAAGCTCGGGGTCGGCCAGCCGGCGCCGGGTGGCGCTCTTTTGCTTGAATTCCGGGGACGTGAACCAGGCGCGCATCTGGCTGATCTTCGCCAGGTGCGACGGGGCCAGCTTCACGAACTGGATGCCGGTGTAGTATTCCGACGCGTTCCGAGCGCTGACGTAGCACCAGCGAACCTCGCCCTCCGTCTCGATCACGTCCTTGTACTTCTCCATTTCGACCCGCAGATGCACCCGGACCCCCGGATTCAGCTTGCCGTGCGTGGACACCAGCATGCCGCCTTCGGAAAGGTTGACCGCCACGCGGGCCTCATTTTTCCGGCCGATGCCCATCTTGGCGAGGAAGCCCTTGAGGTAGATCTCGGTCTTGGCATCCTCAATCCGGAAGCGGGGATGCTGGCGCAGTTCCGCGCGCTTGATCCGCGAGGAAGACGTGAATTCCTTCCTGCCCCCGGCTGCGGGCAAGGATCCCGAGGAATTTGATTCGGCCATGGCCCACCACCCGTCCCATCCAGTCCCGCTCTTCTCGAATGATAGCGCAAGGGCAGAGGATCTTGG
>DATGFI010000138.1:0-3195 GCA_035309205.1 Planctomycetota bacterium
CCGGCTTGACGAACCGAGTGCGATAATCTTGCACGCTCGGGTCTGTGAGGGGGGAGGGCCCGTGCAAGCGGGCCCTCCTCTACTCGGCACGGGGGCAAGGCACCACACTTGACCTCTCGGCTCCCCGGTCCTGCCTCCGATCATCCCACCCCTAGGCTGCACGTATCATCCGCCGCCGGAGATCCCCAGGATCGTCAGAAGGGAAGCCCGAGCGATCGGGTGATGAACCGAACGAAGGGGACGATGGAACGGTAGGCCTCGAGAATCGCGTCCACGGGATTCGACCGGAGGAGGTCTTCCTCCTTCAAGGGGACGCTGGTGGTGAAATCCTTCCGTCGGATGTCCTCGATGAAGGGATGCTGGGGATTGAAACCTGGGGGCGGCCGCTTAAGCGACTCGCCGGCCATGCCGCAGCTCGTCCGGAAGGATCGGCCGGAGACCGCTTTCTTCCACTCCCCGGTCCTGGAGACGATGGCCTGCCGGATCAACCGAAGCCCCTCGGGGGGCGGCTGCCAGACTCCGCCCCCCGCGGAGGATCGTCCGGGTTCGAGATGGAGAAAAAAGGCCGGCGTCATCGCATCCTTGCCGTGGGCGTGCCGAAAGCGGGCGGAGACCGCCGTCTTGTAAGGGCTCTTGTCTTTGGAGAATCGGATATCCCGGTAGATCCTCATCATCGAACCTCCCACGGGGCTGGGGTCGACGATGAAGTAGGGCGACACTCTCCTGAGCCGGATCCGGAGATCTGCGATCACGCTGAGACAAGCATCCCGGACGGCGGACTCGTACCTTTCCTTGTTCCGGGCGAACCACTCGCGATTGTTGTTCGTCTTGATTTCCCGAAGGAAGCGGAACACGTCCGGCGATAAGGGGGAGGCGTTGATCATTCGGTCCGCACCGTCTTCATTCCCGGTCGAGGCTTTCTTCTCCGGCTGACCGGTCCTTGCTCCATCATGGTCGCTGCGACTCGCTCGGTCAATGGTCCGTCCTCCCGGGGGAAGATCAACTGGTCTGACCACTTTTTGTGCTTTGCGCACCGGCGACGGGGGACCGGGCGTAACTTAGCCAGAGGTGAGAGCCAACGCATGAGGATTGTCCGCTGGATCGTCGCCGCCCTCCTTTTGACTCCGGGTGCCTGGGGACAGGATGGCGCGAAGGCCCCCCCGGATTCCGCCGCCGACCCGGTCCGAGCGTTCCTGACGCGGTCCTGCCTCGAGTGCCACGGACCCGAAAAAACCAAGGGGAAGTTTCGCGTCGACCAGCTGGACTTCACTCTTTTGGCGAAGGGCGCGCAGGATCGCTGGCTGGCCGTGCGGGAGCAGCTCAGCACCGGGGTCATGCCCCCGAAGGCCAAGCCGCGCCCGGCCAAGAACGAGATCAGCCTGGTCACCGGCTGGATCGACGGGAGGATCTCCGCCGTCGAAGCCACCCGGCGCGTCGCCCAGGGACGCGTGGTCCTGCGGCGCCTCAACCGGACCGAATATGAGAACACCATTCGCGACCTCCTGTCCGTCGACGTCTCCCTTCAGGACCTTCTTCCCGCGGACTCGTCCGACCACGGCTTCGACAACGTGGGGGAGGCGCTGCACTCTTCGTCTTTCCTCATGGACCGCTACCTCGAAGCCGCGGACCGCTCGCTGAACGCGGCCATCGCGAGCGGACCCAAGCCCTGGATCTTCAACAAGCGCATTGCCGTCCGGGACGAGCATCCCAGCGGAGATGTCTATCGGAAGCTGGACGACGGGAGCCTCGCAATCTTCAGCTCCTGGATCTCGGCCAACATCTGCCTCACCGTCTGGCAATTCCACTCCAAATTCCCGGGCAAGTATCGCGTCAAGATCTCCGCGTACGGCTATCAGAATCCCGGCAAGCATGCGACCTTCTACGTCCTCGCCGGCGCCATGCAGGCCGTCACCGAGCAGCACCTGGTCGGCTACTACGACGTCCCGAACGAGGTTCCGACCGTAGTGGAGTTCGTCGACACCTTGGAGCCCGCCAATACGATCCGCATCGTCGCCGAAGGGCTCGGCGTCACCCCGCCCACCGTCCAGAAGATCGGCGCCCAGAACTACAAGGGGCCGGGCCTGGCCGTGCAGTGGGTGGAAGTCGAAGGGCCGCTCCTGGACTCCTGGCCCCCCGCCAGCCACAAGCTCCTCTTCGGGGACCTCGCCCAGGAACCCACCCCCGGGGACAAGAACCGCTTCGAGGTGGTCTCGACCAACCCCGCGGCCGATGCCCAACGGATCCTGCGCGGCTTCGCGCGCCGCGCCTTCCGGCGGACGGTCACCGACGACGACCTGCGTCCCTTCGTGGCCCGGGTCCAGTCGAAGCTGGCGGCGGGCTATTCGTTCGAGCAGGCGGTCCGCGTCGGCCTGAAGTCGATTCTCGTCTCGCCGGAGTTCCTCTTCCTCCGCGAAAAGCCGGGCAAGCTCGACGACTTCGCCCTGGCCAGCCGGCTATCCTATTTCCTCTGGAGCAGCATGCCCGACGAGGAACTCCTCAGCCTGGCCGAGCAGAAGAAGCTGGGGTCGCCCGAGACCCTCCGCGCACAGGTCGAACGGCTCCTCCGCGACCCCAAAGCCGCGGCCTTCACCCGGAACTTCGTGGGGCAGTGGCTGAGCCTCCGCAACATCGACGCGACGCTGCCGGATCCCTCGCTCTATCCGGAGTTCAACGACGGCCTCAAGGAGTCCATGCTCCAGGAGCCGTTCCTTTTCTTCGACGAAGTGCTGAAGAACGACCTGAGCCTGGCCCAATTCGTGTCTTCCGACTTCTCCATCCTGAACGCCCCGCTCGCGGAGCTTTACGGGATCCCCGGCATCGAGGGACGGAACTTTCGGAAGGTCCCGCTGCCGGAGGGGTGCCACCGCGGGGGCGTCCTGACGATGGCGGGCATCCTCAAGGTGACGGCGAACGGGACGACGACGTCGCCCGTGCTCCGCGGCGCGTGGGTTCTCGACCGCATCCTGGGAACGCCGCCGCCGAAGCCCAACGTCGACGTGGAGGCCGTGGAGCCGGACATCCGCGGAGCGACGACGATCCGGGAGCAGCTGGCCAAGCACCGCTCCCGCCCCGAGTGCGCGAGCTGCCACGCGAAGATCGATCCGCCCGGATTCGCCCTTGAGAGCTTCGACGTCATCGGCGGCTGGCGGCAGAACTATCGGAGCGTTGGGAAGGGCGAATCGATCAACGGGAAGC
>DATGFI010000139.1:0-11636 GCA_035309205.1 Planctomycetota bacterium
AGGTCTTCCCCGCCGTCGTCTTCATTAAGCCGATCACGATGGAGTTCCGTGGCGGGAAGATGGAGAAGGTCCAGGTCTTCGGCTCCGGCGCCATCATCTCCGATGAGGGCTACGTCGTGACGAACAACCACGTCGCCGACAAGGCCACCGAGATTCGCTGCGTCCTGTCCGACAGGGAGGAAATCACGGCAAAGATCGTCGGGCTGGACCCGGAGACGGACCTGGCGGTCATCAAGCTCAACCTCGCCGAGCGGAAGTCGAAGTCTCCCCTTCCCGTCGCCGAATTCGGCGATTCGGATCAGCTCAAGGTGGGCGAGCTGGTCATGGCGATGGGGGCCCCCCACGGTTTCGAACGCTCGGTGTCCCGCGGCATCGTCTCCTCCGTGGAGCGCTACCTCGACTTCGCTCCGTACAACCTCTGGATCCAGACCGATGCGGCGATCAACCCCGGAAACTCCGGCGGCCCCCTGGTCGACATCCACGGACGCATCATCGGCATCAACGCCCGCGGCATGCGCGGAGCCGACAATCTGGCCTTCGCGATCCCGTCGATGGTGGTGAAGGAAGTGGTCGGGCGCATCCTGAAAGATGGCAAGGTCCAGCGGGCCTGGACCGGCCTTCGTTTCCAGGCGCTGAAGGACTTCCGAAAGAGCTCTTACATCGACGCCAAGCAGGGCGTCCTGGTGGCAAGCGTTGATGAGGGCTCGCCTGCGGAGAAAGCTAGGCTCCGGGCCGGGGACATCGCCGTCTCGGTGAACGGGGAACCGATCCGCGGCATGTATGAGACCGACCTCCCGGCCGTCGAACGAATGTTTGCCGCCCTGCCGATCGACGCCCCGGCGGCCCTCGAGGTTCAGCGAGGGGCCGACCTGGTACCCATCAGTCTCGCGCCTGCGACGAAGGGAAAGCAGGAGGGCGAGGACTTCGAGTGCAAGAAGTGGGACATGACGGTGAAGGAGATCACCAAGTTCTCCGATCCCTTCCTCCATTTCCAGCGCGCGAGGGGAATCTACATCCAGGGAGTGAAGTTCTCCGGCAACGCACGCGCCAGCGGCTTCGCGAATTTCGATATCATCACGCAGATCGGCGATCGCCGGATCGAATCGCTCAAGGACGTGCGCGAGGCCCACGAGGCAGGCCTCCGGCTCGAGAAGGGCAAGCGCAAGGTGCTGTTCCGGGTCGTCCGCGCAGGCTACCTTCGGATGGTCGTGCTCGACTTCGAAAAGGACACGGAGAAAATCGAAGATGAATAGGACCGCTGCGGCGCTCTTATCCGCCGGCTTGCTCCTGTCCCCGGCGATCGGCGTTTCCGCCCAGGAGGACCGGGAGGCGATCCGCAAGGTGTACGACGCCGTCCATAAGTCCTTCATCGGCATCGACATCACCCTGAAGAAGAAGACCCGACTCGAAAAAGCCGAGATCGAGGAGGAGTCCCTCGACGCCGAGGCGCAGCGGCTCTACCAGCTCTCGGAGAACGAGCAGCCCCTCCCGGGCTGGGGCCTCGCCCTGGAAAAAGGCCTCATCCTCATGCCCGACAAGACCCTCAAGGAGTCCGACATCGAGAGGATTCGCGCGACCGACTTCACGGGCGCCGTCTTCGACGCGAAGCTGGTCTCCGTGGGGCGCAATCACGACTTCGTCCTCCTCAAGCCCGTAGAGGCCCGGGAACTGGTGCCGCTTGAATTCTCCGACTGGACGAACCCGACCCTCGGCGAGTCGTTCCACGTCACTCATGCGGATCTGGTGGACAACCTCTGGCAGATCAACGTCAGTCCGTACATCATGACCAATGCTCCCCTCCAAGACGCCAAGGGCTGGCTCTGCATGGACATGATGCGTCCGGGCTCCGTGGTCTCCGACAAGAAGGGCGCCACCATTGGCGTCGCTCTGGACACCTACCTGTGGGTCCTTCCCGACGGCCGCAGCTCGTTTCTGGGAAGGGGGATCCTGGCCGACGACCGCCTTTCGGATCTGGACAAGCGCGGCGAATCGATCAGGAAGGCGCTTCCATCGGCGGTGAAGCGGGTCGAGATCACGTTCCGGGCGGAGAAGACTCAGGAGCGTTACATGCCCTCCGAGGAGGCGACTCAGGGCAAGGCTGGGGTCTTCGGCGTGGCGATCGACGATAAGGGAACGCTTTTCGTCCCCCAGGACCTCTCGCGGGACCTCGTGCACAAGATCGAAGACATCAATGTCGTCGATGAAGGCAAGTCGCTCCCGGCGACTTTTGTCGGACTCTTTAAGGCGTTCGGGGGCTTCCTCGTCCGGGCGGAGGGGCTGAAGACCGCAGCGGGCATCGTCCACGACGGCAAAGCTCCACCTCGCGGGCAGCTGTTCTTCACCGCCACCTTCGAGGACCGCTTCGGTCGGAGCCGGATCAAAATGGACTACAACCGGCTTTTCCGCACAGAAACCGGGCTCGGCGGCGTTTCTCGGATCCAGTCACGCAAGCGCATCAAGTCCGGGTCCTTCCTCCTCGATTTCGAGGGCCGGATCATCGGTTGTGCGACAGTCGACAAGAAGGAGGAGGACTTCGACGAGGTGGCCGCCGAAGCATCCCGCGACCGCTACTATGGGCGCTATCGTGCCGGCTACACGCCCGAGCATCTACGCCGCCTGGTCTTCTTCTCGGAGATCGCCGCAGCGCTCGACAATCCCGCAGCCCAGCTCGATCGGCGCGCGATGCCGATGACGAAAAAGGAGGAAAAGCGGCTCGTCTGGCTCGGCGTCGAGTTCCAGGAGCTTTCCAAGCCTCTGGCCGAATCGCTCGGAGTCCAGGATCGAGACTTCACCAACGACGGCCGCCGCGGCCTGATCGTCACGGAAATCTACACAGGTTCGCCGGCGGACCGGGCCGGAATCCGGGTCGAGGACATCCTGCTGGCCGTCCAGCCCGAAGGCGAAACCGCGCGGGACCTGGTCGCGGAAGTGGACCGATTCGGGATGGGCCGCGGCCTGTATCCGGACCGCCGCAGCGTGCAGCCACCCTGGAAACCGACCAAGAATTACCTGACCACGATGCTGACGGAGATCGGTGCGAAGAAGAAGGTGACCTTCGACGTCCTCCGGGGAAAGGAGAAGTCGAAGATCAGCCTTCCGCTCGAGGACGCCCCGACGGATTATGAGACGGCGGAGCGCTATAAGGATGATGCGCTGGGCGTAACCGTCAAGGAGCTGACCTACGAAGTGCGGCACTTCCAGAAGCTCGAGCCCGAGGCGACCGGGGTGACCGTGGCGAAGGTCGAGTCGGGGAGCAAAGCGGATGTCGCGAAACTTTTTCCTCTCTCGATCATCATTAAGGTCAACGACGTCGCGGTGAAGGACCTCGGCCATTTCCGCCAGCTGGCGGCAACTTCCAAGGGGCTGACTCTGACCACGGTGTTGTTCGGACAGACCAAGCTCGTGGAGTTGGCTAAGGACTGAACTGCCGGATGTCTCCGGCTGGCGATGTTCCGGCGGCGCCTTTGATTCGCCTGAAGTTAGGGTATACTTATCGGTATCTGGGGGTAGGAATGTCCAAGAGACTCAAGGATACGTATCACAAGATCGGCGAGCTGCTGGTGCGCCGCAACCTGGCGCCCGCGGCGGCCATCGACGAGGCCCTGGCCATCCAGCGTTCCCACATCGAGCAGCACCGGACCCCCCCCCGGCTGGGCGAGATCCTGATCGAACGCAAGGTGCTGGACCGCAAGCTCATCAAGGAGATCCTCCAGGAACAGCAGGTCGGCCGGGGCACCAAGAAGATCCTCAAGATCGATCTGCGCGACGCGCAGGGCGTGGCGGTGGTCGTCCTCGACGGACGCCTGGATGAGACCAAGGAAGAGCCGGTCACGAAGATCTTCGAACGACTCATGAACCGCGGCTTCGCCCGCATCGCCGTTGACTGCTCGAAGCTCGTCTACCTCAACAGCCATGGAATCTCAAGCTTCGTGTCGTACATCGACGAGGCCCGCGCCCGCGGGGGCGACCTCAAGTTCTTCGGCATGAGCGCCGAGGCTCACTTCGTGATGGAGCGCCTGGGCCTGAGCAACTTCGTCCAGACGTTCGCCAAGGAGGACGAGGCGCTCAAGGCCTTCGAACTGCCGATCGACGAGTACATGTCCCGCGGCGCCCTGGCCGAGTACGTCTCGACGGAGGGCAGGAGCGACCGGAATTACCATCTTTCGTACTGCCCGATCTCCCAGAAGATCCACGAAGAAAATCGCATCTACTTCGAAAGCAAGTGGCACGCCCGGAACTCCGGCAAGCTTCCCTGCAAGCGTTGCAAGCCCTAGCCGGCTGCCGGATCCGGCCCGGGACTCCTTCGACCGGCCGCCTTCCTCAGCCGGTCCGCCACGGCCAGGCCCATCCCCGTTTCCTCGGGGAGCGGCACCACGATCACATCGACGCTCCGCGAATCGGCGCGCCTCAGGGAGGCATAGAGTTCGCGGGGGGTGACCTCTGCGGCGGTCAGGAGCGCCACCTCCTTCCCCTCCCTGCGTAGCAGCTGGGCCCGGCGCTCCGCCTTGGCGGGCGGCACAATGACCACCAGTGCCCTGGGGGCATAGTGAGATTCGAGCTGGCCTGACGCTCGGACCGGTCCCCCTGCTCGGATGGCCAGGCTCTGCCGAAGCGTCTCCTCCAGCGCCTCCCGGGTCACGCCGCCCGGTCGGAGGATGACCGGCTCTCCGGAGGAGAAATCTACGATCGTCGACTCGACCCCGACCGCACAGGGGCCACCGTCCAGGATGAAATCGACGTCCCCTTCCAGATCCTGGCGGACATGATCGGCGGATGTCGGACTCACGCGACCAAATCGGTTGGCGGACGGCGCTGCCAGACCCCCCCGGAACTCACGAAGGAGCGCCAGAGCCATCTTGTGATCCGGAACTCGGAGACCCACCGTATCTTGGTTGCCGCTCACGGCCGGAAGCACCCGCTGGGTCTTTTTCAGGATCAGCGTGAGCGGCCCCGGCCAGTAGGTCCGAATGAGAAGATGGGCTTCGTCAGGCACCGAGACGGCCCAGTCTTTGACCTCGTCCCCGGAGCCCAAATGAACGATCAGGGGATGCGTGGGGGGCCGCCCTTTTACCCGGAAGATCGCTTGAATGGCTTGGAGATTGTCGGCATCTCCCCCCAGGCCATAGACGGTTTCGGTTGGAAAGGCGACCAAGCCCCCCCTCCGGAGGACTTGGACAGCCTGTTGAATGTCGTTTGGCGCTCCCACGAAGCGATTATAGGGAGGGAGCGAGGGAGGGACAAGATGACTTGAAGGAGAGAGATAGATAGAGATTTCTTCTTCTTCTTAAGGGGGAGAGTTCTTGTGAGATGTTTGTTAATGGGTTATATAACCACTTAAACCTCAACACCTTAACACATCAACATCCGGTGATTAGTTGTGAAAAGCATGGGAGTATTCTTGGGATGGTTCTGAAGATGTTGTTCATGGGTAAACCCATAAACAGCATCTGTGCACAAAGACTGAATACGGGTTGGGGATTCCTGCGGACTAACTTTAACCTTACTTGCTGGCGATCTCGCGGCAGAGCCGTTCGACGTCTCCGCGGACGGAGGTGTTCTTGGCGAGAAGCTTCTCGACCTTTCGGATCGAGTAGAGCATGGTCGTGTGGTCCTTGCCGCCAAAATGGCTGCCGAGTTCCTCAAGCGATGTGCCGGTGAATTTCCGGCACAGATAGATGCAGATCTGACGGGCCTGTGAGGTGGACTTCGTCCAGCGCCGCGAATGGAGGTCGCTGACCTTCTTATGGAAGTACCGGGCGACGACCTGCTGGATTTCTGCAATGGACATGGAGGCCGGCGAAGGCGCGGGGACTTCCTTCAGGACCTCCTGAGCCAGGACGAGGTCGACCGGCCGCTTGGATAGGGCGGCGTAGCCCAGGACCTTGGTCAGCGCTCCCTCGAGTTCGCGAATGTTGGATTCGACGATGGAAGCAATGTAACCGAGCACCTCATGGGATACGTCGACGCCGCGCGCGTCCGCCTTGCCCCGAAGGATGGCCAGACGCGTTTCGTAAGCGGGCGACATGATTCGGGCTTCGAACCCGGAGCGGAAGCGTGAGAGCAGCTGCTGGGTCAGCGACCGGATGTCGCCGGCAGGCTGGTCGCTCGAGAGGATCATCTGACGGCCCGCCATGTGCAGTGCGTTGAACGTGTGGAAGAACTCCTCCTGGCTGCCTTCTTTGTCCGCCAGAAAGTGGATGTCGTCGACGACGAGGACGTCCGCGTTGCGGTACCGCGTCCGGAAGGCTTCAAGAGTTTTCTTCTGGATCGCATAGATATAGCCGTTCACGAAGTCCTCGCAGGAAAGATAGAGGACCTTCGCCGACGGATTCCGGTTCAAAATGGCGCGGCAGATCGCCTGGAGGAGGTGCGTTTTTCCCAGGCCGACGCCCCCGTGGATGAAAAGCGGATTGTAGAGGGTCGCCGGATTCTCGCTGACGGCGACGGCAGCCGCGAAAGCCATCCGGTTCGACGGACCCTCGATGAAATTCTCGAACGTGTAGTTCGGGTTGTAGACGAAATCGGGGATGGCGGGGGCGGCCTCGACGGGCGCGGCAAGTGCCGCGGCGGGCATCGGAGCCGAAGGCGAGAGCCCGGCCAGCGGCGATGCGTTTACCTGGAACACCAGATCAGGCGTCCTCCCGAAGAGGCTCGAAAACGCGTCCTCGAGCGGTTTGCGAAGGAGCTTTTCCAGCCAATCGCGGTAGAACGGGTTTGCGGTGGGCACACGGTAGGTGTTTTCCCCCGCGGGCTCGAGCTCCAGCGAGCGGCACCAGGTGTCGTAAACCTTCGGTTCGAGGCGGGACTCGAGGTAGGACAGGATCTTCTCTTTGTCCTGGGTGGTCAGGGGCATCATGGCTGGATTTTGTTCAGGAGCATCACGAAGATCGGCTTGGAAAAGTACGCCCCGCCGACGATCACGCCGAGAAGGATGATCCGATAAAAGAACACCGCCGCGGGATGGGGCCCTCCGAGCCGGGGTCGGGGCCGCAGCGCCGGCGCGACCTGCGGCGCGGTCGCCGTCGTCTTGGCCGGAATCGCGGCCGGCCGGGGGGCCGAGGCGAGGGGGGCCGTGACCGCCGGCAGCGCGTCGCCCGCCTCGTGCATCAGGGTGAACGTCGCGATGCCCACCTTCACCTTGTCTCCGGGCTTGAGGGCGGCCGGTTGCTTAAGCAGGACGCCGTTCATGTAGGTTCCGTTCTTGCTGTCGAGATCGCGAACGCAGACGCGCCCGTGGTCGAGGTAGAACTGAGTATGTTCTCGGGAGAGGGTTTTGTCGTCGAGATAGACTCCGGCTGTCTGCGACCGGCCCACGGTGATGGGACCGGCCACTTTGATCTCCCGCCTCTCTCCTCCGGACTCCAGGAGCAGCCGCGCCACAGCGAATACCCAACCCTCGGTCGCCAGAGTTCTTGAATCTTCCCCCTGCTCTCGCGACGGCGCGCGTCTTGCCCCACGCGCGCCAAACTTCCGGAAGGCTGGAGTATTCTAGCCCGAGGATTCCGGGAGTCAAACTCTTTGGACTCGCGAGCTGCGCGGAAAATAATTCGTCCGCCGCGCGCGAACAATTATTTCGCGCGCGGGCGCGATTGATTGACAGCTCGAGCAACGCGTGATAGAACGGCAATGACCATTCGCGCCAAGAATCAGCTGGGGTTCAGGAGGAGGGGTTCCATGAAAGTCGTCGTCCCCATCAAGGACGTTCTTCCCAATCCGTACCAGGCCCGCAAGACCATGGACCGCGAGGCCATCCGCAATCTTGCCGAGGAGATCAAGGCCTCCGGACTCTGGCCCGGCTCGCTTCGCGGCCGCATGAAAGGCTCCCACGTCGAGTTGTGCTACGGTCACCGGCGTCTGGCCGCGCTCCGGCATCTAGGCTGGGACAAGGTCGAGGTCGAAGTCGACGAGCTCACCGACGAGGAAATGGCGCTGCAGGGGCTCGCGGAGAACTTTCAGCGCGAGGGACTCAGCGACATCGAGAAAGCCCAGGGTCTCCACACCATGGTTCAGCTCCTCATCAAGCAGAAGGTGAGCGAAAGCGACGCGATGAAGCGAGTCTCGAAGTTCGTGGGGCTGTCCGAGGCCTGGATCCGGGACCTGCTGTCGATGCTCGACATGGAAGGCCCGGTGCAACGTGCGATCCGCGACCGCAAGATCGCCGGACGCACCGCGCTGGAGGCGCACCGCTTTGGAGGTAAGCAGATGGTGGCGACCGCCGTCGCCCACAAGCTCCCCGTCCACAAGATCAGCGCCATCGCCAAGAAGGTCCGTTCGATTCCCGACGCCGACGTGCGCGAGACCGTCCGCAAGGATGTGATGCGCGGCCGCCTTGTCGAGCCCGAGAAGGTCGAGGAGCGCGCGCGGAAGATGATGAAGGGCCGCAAGATCAAGGCGCCCGAGGACCTGGACCGGATCCTGGCGGACTGGACCTACCTGATCAAGCACTGGAACGAGAAGGCCGACGAGCTGCTCATCTACAAGAGGTTTTTCGAGGACCGCAACGTGGCCGCGCTGAAGGCGGACGCGGCCCGGCTGGCGAAGAAGATGGTGAAGCTCGCGGAGTAGCGGACCACTGCAGGGCCCGCAAAGGGGGTCACGAGGGAATCCTTTGCGGGCCTTTCTTTTTCCGAGGCGCCGGAATGTTCGAGGACGCCCGGCCGCTGGGCCGTCCGCACAACAAATCGCGGCTAGAGGCGACCAGCGGGTGAAGTCCGCCCGCCCAGAACAACGCTAAGCTGGTTTAAGTCGGGCGTCGCGGAGCGCGACCTGGGCCCGGCGCAGCTTCGACATTTCCCGCGGTTTCCAGGCCAGGGCCTTGGAGGCCAGATCGTCGGCGATCGCGTACGCGTCTTCGTCGCGGGCCTCCCGCAGTGCGCGGTCGATGGCCTTCATGCTCTCCGAGGCGCCCGTCACGGCTGCGAGCGCTTCGGGATGGATCAGACGGATCTTGGCCGCGTCGCCGGGCTCGATCTTGAGGACGCCGCCGGCGCCGATGCGGCCCAGGAGCTCCACGGTCAACATCGTAGCGGCGTTGAGTGCGGCGGCGGTGAAGATTGCCGAGTTGCCCTCCCACGGCTTCTTCAGATAGATGCGGTGAAGATTGTTCGTCGTGTGAACCCCTGCGAGATTCGAAGCGAAGCGGGGCCGGCGCTTCATGAGGTACCCGAGCAGCGCGTCAGGAGCCGGCAGCTGGCGGCGCACCGAATACCACGGCTTTCGGGTGCGGCACTTGTAGTTCTGATCCAGGCCCAGGGCCTGGCCTCGCGCGAGGTAGGCATCGACCGAGGGGCAGCCTCCGGCGTACTCCACAGGCAAGCTCAGCAGGCGGCAGGATTCGCCCGAGGCGACCAGGGAGGCGGCATCGTCCTTCGTGAACGCTACCCCCGCGATCTGCGACGGGGTCGACAAGGCGGTCGAGAGGTACTGCTCCGGGATTCCCAGGTCCTTCGCCGACCCGTCCGACAGCAGGAAGTAGTCTTTTTCCCCGGTGACCACCCCGATGAGGACGCTGGCCAAATCGGTCAGGGGGGCAAGCGCCTTGGTTTCCAGGGCGCGGGAGGCCGCGGTGCGGGACTCCGAAGGGATGCGGGACCACACCCAGGAGGAGGCCGCGACGGGCGCCGGGGCGGCCTGGATCAAGCGGTCCAGGTTGCCGACGTCCCGGGCCTCGTGGAGGCGCAAGACGCCGGGTCCGACTCCTTCCGCCAGCAGCAGGGCGACTTTGACCATCGCGCCTTCGAATAGGTATTCATCGAGGGCGATGAGATTGACGCTGGAAAAACGTCGCTCGAGCATGGCCAGAAGCGGCCGTGTGTAATTCGTGAAGAGCGCTTCGCGGGGCACAACCATCGCGAGGCGACCGCCGGGCTTGACGAAGCCGGCCGAGGCCGCGACAAAGGGGGCCCAGGCGCTCGCGTCGGCGGTCAGCTCGGCTCCGCAGCTCATGGCCACGTCGAGAGCCCGGCGCTTGGCGAGCTCGGAACGTCCCTGGGTCCTCAGGTAGGGAGGATTGCCCAGGACCGCATCGAAGGCGACCTTTCCGAGATTGTCTCGGGCGAAGAGGAAGAAGTCGTCCTGGCTGAGCCTGCCCCATCGGAGGCCGGGATGTCGCGACAGGAGGGCGCCTCGCGCGCGGACCAGGGCTTTGGCGTCGACCTCGACCCCGGCGATCTGATCCGACAGCCTGCGCCCTGCGGTTCCAAGGGAGAGCAGCCGGTCGACCCCGCAAGTGAGGAAGGCACCTTCCCCGCAGGAGGGATCCAGGATGGTATCGTCCGGATTCCGGACCGCCCAGCGGGCCAGGGGCTCGGCGAGAACGGCGGGAGTATAGTAGATCCCCAGGGCTGCGGCGGCTTCCACCCACTCTCTCCTTCGGCGCGGTCTATCCCCGCTGAGGAAGAGATCGGCAGTTTGGCATGGAGACTTGAGCGGGGAGTGAAGGGGCCAGGGAAGGACTGACCGGGAGGTAAACGGTCTAGGCCTGTCCGTAGAGCTTCTTGACGGCGGCCTGGAACTCTTCGCTCAGCCGGGTGGCTTCGCGGATCTTCTCTTCCGGCGACCCCGGTCCTGCCATGAGCCTGAAGATCTTCGCTTGAAGATCGGTGCCCATTTTCTCGGCGATCTTCCCCTTGGCGGCATAGTCGATCACTTCGGACGGGATCTCCGGAGCCGGGAGCGACTCCCCTTGCCGCGAAGAGACGGGAGGCCATCCCCCCCGTTCCGGCGGATCGGGCGGTCGGAGTTTGCGGAGCGCCCTGTCGCATTCGCCGGCCTGGTCGGTTCCCGGCCTCTCGCGGAGCCGCTCCAGCGCCTGGATTACTTCGTCGCGCCACGAGGGATGAGCCCCGGCCCCGGCGAGATAGCGGAGCGCGTCGCGGCGAAGGGTCCCCGGAGCCGACTCCTTCCGAGGCGCCGATGCTACCTCGACGATCGCCCGGATCACTGCGTGACCGAGATCTCCCTCCGCCGACAGCATCGCCGCGTCGGTGGGCCGGGGATCTGAGAACAGATGGCTGAAGAAATCGGCAACATCGCGGCGCTCGCTCGTGACCGCGGCTCTAAGGGCCTTCGGGAGATCCCCGAGGAATTCGGCAAGCGGGCCAAAGCCCACTTCAATCGACGCCCGGTTGAGGCGCAGCCGGCGGAGTTCTCTGGGGGCGCGCTCGGAGTGAAGCCCGATCGCCGTTTCGGCGATCTCGCGGTCGTCGACCCTGAGCGCCGCGTGAAGAAGAAAGCGGGTCAGCACGGGATCCTCCTCTTCGCGGGTGCTCTGGTGGATCAGCTGGTGCTCGACGACCTTGAGGAGTTCGCGCTTCCCCTCGTCGTCGGCGTTCCAGAACCGCGAGGGAGCGAAGTCCCTGGGCAGCTCGTCCCAGTCGGAGTCCTCCGGGATGCCGTGCTTCGACAGTTCGAGCCGCCGAACCGCCTTGTCGTAGGCGTAGTTGCCCTTCTTTCCCAGTCTCCGGAGTCCAGCCAGGACGCGGTCCCTCCAGCGCGGATGGCAGCCGAGCTGCGAAACCAAAAGGATGACGGATTCGAGGGTGTTGGGCCAGTAGTCGGCGCCGGCCGCCTCGAGGAGGGCGTCAACCAGACCGTCGGTGAGACTTTCCTGGGCCTGCATCTCGGTGATGGTGGGC
>DATGFI010000140.1:0-3426 GCA_035309205.1 Planctomycetota bacterium
TCGCCACCTGGGCCTCGAGGATGGAGCCGGCGACGTCGCGGACCTTCTTGGACATCTGGGCGAGCTGGCTGCGGATTTCGGCGACCGCCGCCTTCACGGCGCCGGCGAAACGTTCGATCTCGAAGTCCACCTCGCCCGAAGCGATGGTCCGCCGCGAGATACGGTACTCCTCGCGGTCGAGCACCAGGGCTTCGCCGATGGCGTAGCCCGCCGAGACGCCGATGCCCCTGCGGATTTCCATGTCAGAAGAGAATCATGAAGAACCGATCGCGAACCATGGGCAGAGTCCTATCTCCCTCTCGACCCTCCCCCCCTCGGGGAGGATGACCCTGATCCTGAGTTTATTCTTCGCCGAACTTGCTGTCGATGAGCTTGGAGAGCGCCTCGACCGCCTGGTCCGCGTCGTCCCCCTCGGCCCGGAGCATGAGGCGGGTGCCCGCCACCGCCGCGAGCGTCAGGAGATCGATGGACGACTTGGCGTTCACGGTCTGTCCGTCCTTCAGCACGCTCACGCGGGCCTTGAACTTGGCCGCAGTCCCGGCGAACTCCGCCGACGGGCGGACGTGCAGACCCAGCGTGTTCTGAATCGTGACGACGCGTTCGGCAAGCATCAAGGAATGCCGCGGGCTAAACCGCGACTTCCTCGACTTCCCGGAAGATCTCCTCGATGTCCCGGACGGTCTTGGCGCCTTTCAGGAACCTGACGAAGTTCGGCCGCTTGAGGGCGGTCATGACCTTCTGAAGCGCCTTGAGATAAGCCTCCCCTCTGGAGGGAGGCGAGAGGATCAGGAAGACGAGGTCCACGGGCGCGCCGTCGACCGCGTTGAATTCGATCGCGGGGGAGCAGCGGCCGAAGGCCCCGATCACGTTCTTGATGCCGTCGAGCTTCGCGTGGGGCACGCCCACGCCCCCGCCGATTCCGGTCGAGCCGATCTTCTCGCGCTGGACGATGGCGTCGACGATGTCGGCGGTCACGAAGCGCTCGCCCTCGAAACCCTTCCGGGCGGCCTGGACCAGTTCCTGGATCGCGCCCTTCTTGTCGGAGGCCTTCAGGACCGGGATGATCGCTTTCTTGGAAATGAACTCGGTGAGTTTCACGAGGCCCTCACAGGTGGACCGGATTCTAAGGGAAGCGGCGGGCCCCGTCAAGCCCCCTACCACCAGACGTCCGCCGACCCTTCCCGGGAGGCCGCCGCCTCCTTGCGGGGCGTCCGGTGATCCCCCTTCCGGGTTAACTTCTCTTTGAACTTGATCAGCTGGCGCTCCATCTTCTCCAGCACCCGGTCCAGGGCCGCCAGGGCCGTCTTTCCGCTCGCCCGGGAGACGATGATGTGGTCGTGCAGCCCCGAGGCGATCATCTCCGTCAGGAAACGACTGTCTCCCTCGACGTCGAAGATGACCTCGATCTTCTTCAGGTGATCGAAGAAGCGTTCGAGATGCCGGGCTTTCGCGCGGGCCGCATCCTTGAGCAGCGGGCTGAACTTGGCATGCCGGGCGGTGACGACGACCTTCATGGCAGGGCCCTCCGACAGTGTCTCTTCCGGTTCTTTGGAAACGCGCGCTCCCTATCGCCCGTGGGCCAGCCGCTCCCCGGCCCGGGGATCCAGCTGGGGGGTGTTGAAGATTTTCTGCATGGTGGCCTTGTAGTCGTACTCCGGCCGGTGCCAGACCACCTTGTCGCCGTGATAGACCGCGTAGCAGGACCGCGTGTCGCCGTCCCGCGGCTGCCCGACGGACCCGATGTTGACAAAGTACTTCTTCCCCTTCTCGAACGTGAACTCGTAGTTGCACTTCTTCGGAGTGATGAACTGCGCCTCCTCGGTGATGATCCCCGGATCGTGGGTATGTCCCGCGAAACAGACCCGGTCGAAGCGAGAGAAGATGTCCTTGATCTTCTCGGGCACGCCGCCGGTGAGATCGACGCAGTCCGACCGGAGCACATACTCCATGGTCGGGTCGCGGGGGGAGCCGTGGACGAAGAGGGCCCCATCCTCCTGGTGCGTGAGCTTCAGATTCTGGAGGAACTGCCACTGCTCCTTCTTGGTCTTGCCCGCGAGGAAGCCCGGCCGGAGCTGGTCCCGCGTCCAGGTGACGGCGGCCTTGGCGACGGGGTTGAAGCCGTAGGCCTCCTTCAGCACCGCCTCGTCGTGGTTGCCCATCAGGATCAGCTTCCAGTTCATCGCCTTCTCGACGACGAACTTCGGGTCGGGCCCATAGCCGACGAGGTCGCCCAGGCAGTAGATGTCCTTGATTCCCTGCGAGGCGATGTCTTCCAGGACTTTGGTGAGGGACTCCTGGTTGGAGTGCAAATCCGAGATCAGGGCGACGGGCATTTCGGCCTAATCATAGCACAGGACTTCGGCCCCTCGCAAGCCTCCGGTTTTTCGGGGATCGGCGATGGGCCGGCAGGCTCCCGGGAGGCGGGAATCCCGCGCCGGCTCCGGCCATGACGGAAATGAGCTAGTTTTGGGCGACGGAACGCTATACTTGCCCCGCATGAATCCCTGGCACGACGTCGCGATCGGCGACGACCCGGACGAGCGCTTCCACTGCGTGATCGAAGTCCCCAGCGGGAGCAAGTGCAAGTACGAGCTGGACAAGGTGACGGGCCTGCTGCGGCTGGACCGGGTCCTCTACAGCGCGGTCCACTACCCCGCGAACTACGGATTCATTCCCCGCACCTACTGCGAGGACGGCGATCCGCTCGACGTCCTGGTGCTCTGCCAGGAGTCGGTGGTCCCCCTCTGCATCATGCGCGCCCGGCCGATCGGGATCATCACGATGACCGACGAGGAGGGCCGGGACGACAAGATCATCGCGGTCGCGGTGGACGACCCCGAATTCAGCCATTGCAACGACGTGAAGGAGCTGCCCCCGCACCGCCTCCGGGAGATCCAGCAGTTCCTGCGGGACTACAAGTCCCTGGAAGGGAAGATCGCCAAGGTCGGCCCCCTCCAGGGCCCCCGGAAGGCGCACGCGGTGATCCGCGCCGCCGCGGAGCTCTACCGGGACGAGATCTACCCCAGCCTGGGCGTTCCCTCGTCCAAGCGGCCCTAGGATCGGGCCCGCGCCGGCTCAGGTCGCGCCCCGGGAGGCGATCCGGAGCTGCTCCTGGTAGACGCTGGAGAGCGTTTCGGCGTTGGCGCGCCAGTCGAACTTCGCGGCGACGCGCTCCCGGCCCGCCCGGCCGAGGGACCGGCCCCGATCCGGCCGCGAGAGCAGGTCCTGGATCGCCGCGCGGAGGCCTTCGACGGACTTCGGCCGGACGAGGCGCCCCGTCACGCCCTCCTCGACCACCTCCCGGGCGCCGTCGCAGTCGAACGCGACGACCGGCCTGCCGACCAGGAGCGCCTGCACCGCCGCCCTCGGCAAGCCTTCCCAGAGCGACGGATGGACGAGGATGTCCATCGACGCGATCAGTTCGGG
>DATGFI010000141.1:0-6408 GCA_035309205.1 Planctomycetota bacterium
TCGGATTGATGATCCGGTGGGACGTCGAGCCATGACCCGGATAAGGGAAGTCCTGAGCCTCCTGGTCGCGGGCATCCTGGCCTGGGCGCTCCTTCATTCGGCGGGGATTGAGCGATCCTCCAGCGAGCGGGGGAGCCTCCCGGCCGAGGCGAACCGGGCCGTTCCCGTCCCTTCCTGGAGGGGCCGCTTCCCCAACGTCCTGCTGGAGACCCACGATGGACGGACGGTGCGTTTCTACGATGACCTTTTGCGGGGGAGACGCGTCGCCATCAATTTCATGTACGTCGAATGCGAGGGGACCTGCCCGGGGGTGACGTCGAACCTCGTCGAGGTGGAACGCGCGCTCGGTGAAGAGGCCGGGCGCGATATCCTCATCCTGTCGATCACCCTTCAGCCGGAATCGGATACTCCCGAGCGGCTTCGCGAGTACGCGCAACGCTATGGAGCGGGACCCGGCATCGTCTTCCTGACCGGAAAACCCGAGGAGGTCGAGCGGCTTCGCCACGCGCTCGGCTTCGCCTCCGATCGCGATCCCGCGCAGGCCTCGGACCCGAAGCAGCATGCCGGGGTCCTGCGACTGGGGAACGAGTCGCAGGACTGGTGGACCGCCTGTCCGTCCCAGGCGAGTCCCGCGCACATCGTCTCGATGCTCCGCTCGCTCCAGTCGACGGAGCCTCGAGAGGTTGCGGATGCGCGGAAGCCGCCCCTGGAGGGCCCGGAAGGCCCCCCCGGTCCGCTCTCGGAGTCGCTGGGGGCGGTGGACTGCCGCGACCTGGAGACGCTTCGCGACAGCCTGGAACGGCTTCACATGGCTCGCGCGAATCTGGACCAGAAAGCCTATTTCGACAGGGCGGTCTCTCTCATGGCGCAATTCCTGCGGCTGGAAGGAGAGCGGAAGGCCGCCCTCCGGATGGTGCTCCGGCAGGCGCTCGAGGAAAGCCTCCTGGCCCGGAGGAGGCTGGAAGCGGCGAGGGCGGACGGAGTGGCGTCGGCCGGGGCGGTCCGGGGCGCCTGGAGGCGCTACGGGGAGGATCAATCCCGACTTCTCAACCGGCTGGACTCCGTTCTGGACGCTTCGGCCCGTCACCGGGCCTTCCGATCCCTGGGACCGCAGTGGCTGTTCTCTCTGGAAGGCCACCCGGACCACGGAGAGGTCCGCGGATACAACCAATAGCCGGGAGGGGACCGGACTTTCCCGGGCTTCGGGCGAAGTCCTCGACAGAGGGACGGTGGGAATCTTCCGGACGACCTCGGCCAGGGATGCGGTTCTGGCCTCTTCCGGCGACTTCCGGCCCGCCGCGGGCAGGGTCGAGACGGGCCCGGGAAGGACCGAGCCGGCGCTTCCCCTCCATGGGGGAAGCGCGGACCTGCTTCACCGAGGGATGGACGGAGCCCTGTCCCGATAGGTATAGTCGGATTTCATGAAGGTGCTGGTCACGGGCGGCGCCGGCTACATTGGCGCGGTCGCGAGCGAAACGCTGCTCCAGGCCGGGCACGGCGTCGTCGTCGTCGACAGCCTGGTCCACGGACACCGCGCCGCCGTGCCTCCGCAGGCGGAATTCGTCCAGGTGGACCTCCTGGAGCGTGCGGCCGTGCGCGACGTCCTGGCCCGCTGCCGTCCCGACGCGGTCATGCATTTCGCCGGCCACATCATGGTGGGCGAGTCCATGGAAAAGCCGTTCAAGTACGTGGGCGAGAACACCGTGGCGGGGCTCCATTTGCTCGAGGCCGCCGTCGACGCCGGGGTCCGCCGCTTCATCCTTTCCTCGACCGCGAACCTCTTCGACAAGCCCGAGCGGGTGCCGATCGACGAGTCCTCTCAGATCATTCCCGGAAGTCCCTACGGGGAGTCGAAGCTCTACCTCGAGCGGACGCTCGCCTGGCTGGACCGGACGCTGGGCGTCAAATTCGCCGCTCTGCGGTACTTCAACGCGGCCGGGGCGACCGAGGAGCGCGGGGAAGACCACGACCCGGAGACGCATCTCATCCCGCTGGTGCTTCAGGTGGCCTTGGGGCGTCGCGATCGGATCTCGATTTATGGACAGGACTACGACACCCCCGACGGGACCTGCATCCGGGACTATATCCATGTCAGCGATCTGGCTTCGGCGCATGTCCTGGCGCTGGAAGCGCTGGACCGCGGGAGCCGATTCTACAACCTCGGGAACGGACGGGGATTCAGCGTGCTGGAGGTGATCGAAGCGGCACGGAAGATCACGGGGCATCCGATCCCCGTCGTTATGGCCCCGCGTCGCGGGGGCGACGTGGCGCGACTCGTGGCCGATTCGACACGCATCCGACGGGAGCTGGGATGGACCCCCCGGATCCCGGAGCTTGATCGCATCATCGAAAGCGCCTGGCGGTGGATCGGCCGCCATCCCCGGGGCTACGAGACTCCCCGCTGAGACCGGCGACCGGCCGCTGTCCTTGCGTCCGGGAAAGCCCGGGACTCGCCCCTTCCGGTCGTATAATGGCTCCGTATGGACCTCTCCGCGGGCAGCCTCTTCCTCTCCCTGGCGATCGGTGCCGTCGGAGCCGGATTCTTCATCTATGGGAAGAAGCAGCGGCGCATCCCCCAGCTGGTCGGAGGGATCGTGCTTTCGGTGTACCCGTACTTCGTTCCCAACCTCTGGGTGATGGCCGGAATAGCGGCGGGAGTCGTGCTCGTCATTTGGGCAGCGACCCTGAAGGGCTTCTAGCGGGACAGTTCTGGCCCCGGGGCCCCGGCCGACTAGGCATGGGGCTTGGCGTGTTGACGCACGACCTCGAGCAGATGTTCGACCTTTTCCCGATACCTCCATCCGGTCGGAGCCGCCTTGAGCGCGGCTTCGAAGTCTGAGACGGCGGCGCCCCAGTCGCCGGCGCTTTGGCGGGCCACCGCGCGATTGGCGAGGGCCTCGGGATAGTCGGGGCGCAGCTGCAAGGCGCGGTCGTAGTCGGAAATCGCCGCGGCCACCTCACCGACCTTCATGCGGGCCATCGCCCGCTTGTAGAAGACCTCCGCCTGTCCTCGGGGAGTTTCCATGGCGGCCAGGTCGGAGGAGCCCGGGGCAAGGACACTCGAGGCGGCCGCCATCGGCGCCTCCTCTACGGGACGAGGAGCAGAGGGCGGGAAGAGTCCCAGGGGTTCCATGGCGCGCAGAAGGGAAGGGGGAAGGGTCTCGAGTTTGCGGCGGAGTTCGTCCTTCGAGAGGAAGATCTCCTCGCGACGGTCATCGCCGAGGAGGCGCTTCAGCACCAGCTCGTTCGCGGAGGGGGAGCGGCGGGCGATTTCCTGGACGATGGGGGCCATTTTCCCGACGATCCGCTCCAGGAGGACGGATGGCTTTTCGTGATCCTTCATCGCTTTGCCGTCGAGGGTGGCCTGCAGAAGTGCCCGGCGTCCCTTGACCAGATCGCTGGTCCCGGCGACCAGGCTATCCCACAAGGCGAGGAACTTGGGAAGGTCCGCCGTTTTGATTTCCACGGGTTGCTCGGCGGCTTTCGGGGGGTCGTCGACCCGGAAGACCTGCACCTGGGCCGGCTGCCGACGAAGCTTCAGATCGAAGCCCCGCCCGCTGCCGTCAGCCCCTTGGCGCAATTTCAGGATCATCTGATCGGCCGCGATCGAGATCTCCAGGATGTTGTACTTCTCCAGCCGGTGGGGGCGCAGCTTGGTATCCTTGCTCAGCCAGCTCCCTTCGGCGGTTTCCATTTCGAGGATTTCGACGAAGCGATCCAACCGGACCGGCCGCGCGAAGGCGTGCGTCGCGGGAATCTCCAGGTCGAGCACCGCTTCAAGGCCATAGGGGGCGCTCATCGTCAGCCGGCCCTCGAATCGGGATCCGTTCCGAAGCTGGATCTGGAGCAGCGTCCGGGACTCGAGGAGATCCTGCTTGAGCAGCATTTTCTCCAGGGCTTTCACGCAGGCTTCCCGCTCCTTGGCGGCTTGGCCCTCCAGTTTGGCCAGGACTTCGGCGAAGGCGGCCCGCGATCGTTCCATCTCTCCGCGGGACAGATCCGTCGCGGCTTTCATGATGGCGACTGCGCAGCGCCCGGAAGGGGATTCCGGCGTGGTGCGGGAGGTATCTTCTAGAGTGCGCTGGACCAGGCCGGCGAGCGCCTCGAGCCTGGCCAGTTCGGCATCCGCGGCCGCGCGGCGTTCCGAGGCTTTCCCGGTTTCGGCCAGCATCCGCTGCTCCGCCTGCAGCACCTGGACGCCGAACTCGACGGCATCCCGAAGAGTCTGGATGAAGTTGTAGTCCAGGGGGGATTCGGACGAGTCGCCGTAGAGGTATTTCATAGGCCCTTCCATCACCTCGCCAAAGATTCCGGGTCAGCTGGGGTGGAGGGTCAGTGTCCTCTGGTCGATCCCATCCCTATTCCCACCGCCGTACCTAAGATTCTATAACCCATTATTGATGCAAGTCAAGGCGCTTGGAAGATTCTCCGGGCTCTTGAGAAGGTCGCTGCCGCGGCTTCCCCGGTTCCGCTGTGCCGCATGACGCTGGATGTTCTCCCCGTCCCGAGGGGCCGGAACTGGATTCTCGCCGCGATAGATAGCACGGAAGTCCGGAGCTTCGTCGCAGAGCTCCCCGTCATCCCCTGTTCGCGAAATTGCCCCGTCAGATTGCGGTTAGAACCTCCGTTTCACAGTGCACTCATCAGGGTTGGGACTGGACCCGGGATCGCTGGCCAGCAGGGGGGATCGAGGATGAGAAACCTTCGAAACCGACGGATCCAATTGGCGTTGTTCGCTATGGCTGCGTTGCTGGGGCCCTCGGGGCCGGCAACCGCTCGGGCGCTGGCGGGAAGGGGCACCTTCCCTCTCGGGGCGCTCGCCTCACCCCTCGTGGGATACTGGCCGCTCGACACGGCCCCGGGAAATGTCACTCCGGATCTGTCCGGCAACGCGAATAACGGCACGCTCCGGAACGGAGCCGCGATCGACCCGACCCAGAAGGCTCCGATTTCCGGGAATGTCGCGAGCGTCCATCTTCCCGGCGCTTCGGGGGATTATGTGGATGTCCCGGATTCTCCGTCGCTCCAGCTGACGAGCTCCTTCAGCCTGGCGGCATGGATCTACACGACCGCCGTCGGACCGGGCGGGGGAAACCAGCAGGGCATTCTCGAGAAGTGGGGGGGCGCCTCCCAGGGAGGAGCTTTCCTGCGACTCTCGAGCACGAACCATGTCGTCTTCGCGATCTTCCCCGCGACAGGGGCGACCGTCAGCATCGGATCGTCGGCGACCATTTCCGTCAACACCTGGCACTACGTCGCCGCGACCTTCGACGCCACGAGCGGGACGATGACGATCTACATCGACGGGAATCCGGATGGCACGATTACGGGAGCCCCCAAGGCCGCCGGCAGCACGTCGGATCTTCGGATCGGAGACGACTATGGCGCCAACCTCTTCACGGGCAACATTGACGAGGCGCGGGTCTACACGTCGGCCCTCACCCAGACCCAGATCCAGGACCTGATCAATCCCCAGCCCGCGCCGACCCATCTCACCGCCACTCCCGGACCCAACCAGGCCCTGCTCCAGTGGACCGCGCCCACCGGCGCAACCAGCTACATCGTCCTCCGCGGGACTGCTTCCGGCGGTCCCTATTCCACGGTGGTCGCTTCGGGGATCACGACGACCTCCTTTACCGATACCACGGTCGTGTTCCCGGCCACCTACTACTATGTCGTGGAGGCCGTGGGTCCCAATGGCACGAGCGGCCCCTCGAACGAAGCCTCCTGCTCCCCGTTCCAACCCGTCATCACCGTCTCCCCGGTCCAGCTCGTCGTCGTGGAAGGAGGAGGCCTCGTGAGCTTCCAGGTGAAGCTCAGTCAGGCTCCGACCGCCGACGTCCGGGTGCCCGTCACGGTCGACCCGGGGAACGGAACCTCTCCGTACCCGGTGCTCGTAAGCCAGGGGACGGGGATTCCCGCCGCATCGATCACCCTCGATTCGAATACGCTGGCCGGAAGCCTTTCCTGGACTGTGCTGGTGACGGGGCAGGATGATCAGATCGCCAACAACCCTCGAAGCTTCACGATCCACGTAGGGCCGTCCCAAAGCAGCGAAGCGTTCTTCTCGAACGTGACCTGTCCCGATGTCACCGGGACGCAAAGCGAGACCGACGTAGCGGGATTTCTCATCAGTCCCCCGGGGGGCCTCGTCGCGGTCGACGGCGGCCCCCCGGTAAGCTTCATGATCCAGCCGGCCACCCAGCCCCGGGGGACTGTCGTGGTGGATCTTGCCTTATCGAATTCCCAAGTGGTCTCCTTGACCACCGTCGGCCCCCTCAGCTTCGACAGTTCGAACTGGAAGACGGCCGTCCCGGTGACGGTCACTCCGATGGACGACAAGGGGGCGAATCCGTCGCTCTTTTTCGCGGTCACATCGTTCACGGTCGTTCTTACGGTGGACCGGAG
>DATGFI010000142.1:0-10022 GCA_035309205.1 Planctomycetota bacterium
CAGGAAAATGTTGCTGTCATAAGCGTACTCGACGCCGGCGTCCGCCGTCCAATTGAAGGCCTTGGGGCTGAGGGGTCCGCGGTCCTGCTCGTACTCATGGGTAATGCGGTCGATCCAGCTCTGGCCGAAGTCCTGAGCGGCGGCTTCGCGCGCCGGCAGCAGCGCGGAGATCGCGATGGCACCGACGGCAAGGCTGAGAACGCCGAGTTTGCCCATCCGGCTTGGTCCTTAATTAGAGCGCCGCTTCTCAATACGCCTCAGGTAGAAAGCCCCCCCGGTCGAACGATGGCGGTTCGACGAAATTATAGCGGCACCGGAGCAGGTGTCAACAAAACTCCGGAAAAGAGCGCGACGGAGCGGGAGTCCGTGCGAAAGTCGGGCGGAATTGGCGGAGGAAGGCACTTTTTTTCGGGTACAAGAGCTCATGGGAACGGAGTCCCGGATATTTTCCGCATCTCGCATAACGAAATCTGATTCCGTTGACGTTGACGATGCATGTGATATTATCCTGCAACACGGAAAATGACTCGGGGGACCCCCTTTCGGAGGCGCCATGAATCATAAGGTCTTGGGCTCGGTGTTCGTCCTCGCCGTCGCGCTGGGAGTGATCGGCGTCGCGGTGAGGTCTCCGCAGGCCGCTCCGACCCCTAAGGCGCCGATGCCGCCGGCCAAACCGGACCTTGCCCGACCCCTCGCCAGCTACCGAGTGCATGAAAAGGAGACTGCCTCCGGGATCGAATACCGCGCGGCCAATTACCTGGCCCGCGTATCCCCGGAGTCCTCGTCGTTCGGCGCGATCCCCATCGTGGGCGCCCGCCTGGCCACGAGCCCGGAGTTCAAGATCGAGTTCGGCGTCCCCCGTCTCGAGCAGGGGGGCCAGGTGCTCGAGTGCGTCCAGGGCGCCTCCTCCCGTCCTGCCTTCGGCGTCGCCCGGATCGACCGAGGCGCGGTCGTTGAAGAGTACATCTTCGAGAATCACCGGATTGAACAGCTTTTCCGCCTTCCCATCGCTGTCGGAACGGGGGCGCTCAAGCTCAGCATCCCCGTAAGCTGTGACCTTCCGGGCCCGGTCGTCACCCATCCGCCCGGTGAGGAGGGCTTCCAGGAAATTCAGTTCAAGAAGGGGGGGATCGCCTTCTGCGACTCCCAGGGGGTCACTCGCCTCTCCTACCATTCGGCGGTCGCGATCGATGCGGAGCAGCGGAAGATCGCCCTCGCGCCCCGGCTTGAGAATGGGGCCGTCATCCTCGAGATTCCGGCAGACTACATGCAGAAGGCCGCCTATCCCGTGGTGGTGGACCCCTGGCTGGACTTTGCAGGCTCGGGCAGCGGAGGCGGCATCAGCAACAACGCGAGCACCTCGATCAATCCAGCACTGGCGTTGACGCAGGGAGGCCTCCCGGTCATCGCCTGGGCGGACAACTCCGCCTCCACGGACCCCAACAATTTCGACATCTATGTGCTTTGGTGGAACGGTTTTGAGTTTAGGTCGTTTGACATCTCCGACAGTCCTGGCGGCATCAGCGCCAACCCCGGAAAGTCCGTGAACCCGTCCATCGCCCTGGACAACGCGTTCTCTCCGACCGTTGCGTGGGAGGACGACACGTCAGGATCCGTCTCCATCTATGTCAAACAATTCCCCGATAAGTTCGGCTCAGGTCAAACCTGGTCGGAACTGGCCGGATCGGCCAGCGGGACCGGTGTCAGCTCGACGCTCCCCCCCAGTCAGCATCCCTCCGTGGGAATTATCGTGGGAGTGGTCCCGGGCCAGAATATCCTGGACTCCAACGGCAATGTCATCTCCTCAACTCCAACGACCTTTCCGAATTGCCCCGTGGTGGCCTTCGATTCCGTACAGGAAGCCGGACATCAGGTCTACGTCTACGCCTTCTACCCGGGACAGCCGGCCCGGCCGCCAGATCCCAACGTTCCAGCCTTTCCCCGCGGTCAGTCCGCCGTCCCTGCTGGCTGGTACCAAATGGGCCCGGCGAACGGGATCGGGGTGAGCTCGACCCTCAGATTTCCGTTTGACAGCACGAGCCAAACTCCGTTCTCCGCCGTGGCGGAGTACCCTTCTCTCGTGGTGGATGCGAACAACGTGGTGTCCGTCGCCTGGCACGATACGCGAAACAACGAATTTGACGTTTACTGCGCGATGTGGAGGCCAAACACCGCTCCCGATTTCTTCCAGGTCCAGTCCAATGCAAACCTGAACGGATTCAACATGCTGCCCGCGGCGAACTGGACCGAAATCCCCAGCACGGCGTTAATGGCTCCTCCCCAGACGCCCGGCCCGGGACGAGTGCTAGCTACTCCCACTCCCTCCCAGTATCCCTCGCTATCGACGGATGTGGATCCCCTTGGCAACATCGACTTTACGGTTGCCTGGCAGGAAACCGAAGCAGCCGTTCCGCCGAGTCCCGGCACTACGTCGCAGATCTATGTCGCCCGGTCCACCGGCGGCGGAGCCTGGACGGCGCTCGGAGGCTCGACTTCTCTCGGCGGAATCAGCCACACCCTGTTCCATGCTTCGACCCCTTCGGTAGATTCCAACGGCACCTATGTGTGCGTCGCCTGGGCCGACGACTCCAACAGTCGCTCCAGCATCTATGCCCGGCGATTCTTCCTGGGGGCCGGCGGGAGCAATACCTGGGAGCAGATCGGTTTCCAGGGCTCCGCATTTCCCCCCGCTTTCGTGGGAGAGACCGCTCCGATCGGGGGGATTAGCCTCTCGAGCAGCTATTCGATCCAGCCGAAGGTGAAATTGGACATCTTTGGGGATCCCACTATCGTCTGGGCTGATGGAGCGGGAGCCGCCTTTGATATCCTTCTCAAGACGTTCTCTCCCAATGGTCCGGGCATCGCCACGGGTATTGGAACGGCGAATGTAGCGTTCACCACCACGCTCACCCAGACGTCGACGGATCCCACACTCCCGGCACCGGTCCCGGTCGTCGCCGGGGGATTTTCCACGGGCACCTCGATCTTCCTGAGCTCCAGGGTGTTTACGGAAACCCTGCTCCCGCCGGGAACGATAATGACCCTGGAAATTGAAGTTCAGCCTGCTTCGGCGGGCTTCACGAACTCGCCCAACTTCCAGACGCTGTTCGTTACCCCCGATAATCCCGTTACCACGCCCGCGAACATCGCGTTCATCAAGTTTGATGGCCTTCCGAACTTCAACTACCATTGGCAGGCTCGGACGGCCGACCAACTCGGCCGCAGGTCGCCCTGGATTATCGCCCCGAACGTCTCGGGGGTCGCGTTCCGAATCAATGCGGCTCAGTCGGCCGGGGGCGGCGGGGGCAACGGGCCCCCCAATACGACGCCCGTCTCGAATGGAAGCACGAGGAGCAGCGGCCACTGCGGACTGCTGGGCGTTGAAGGATTCGCCCTCCTCGCCCTCACCCGCGTGATCCGCAGGAAGCGCTCGAAGTAGCTCATCGTCCCTGACGAAGAGGCCCCCGGGGCATCAGCCCCGGGGGCCTTTTCTTTTGGTGGGGACTCTTGTCGACGTTCCTAGGAGGACCCTGCCCGCCGGAGCACGTAGACCACCGCGCCCAGGGGGTCTCCTTCTTTCAGGTTCGGATCGTGGCAGGCCGAGCAGCTGTTACCTGACACTGGGATCGGGCGAGCTTCCATCCGGACAGCCCCCTTCGCTCCAAGGAAGACGGAGCGTTCGACGATGGAGCGCTTTCCGAGACTGGTCACCTCCGACGCCTCGACGCCTTCGGAGGGCGCCTCCTGGCTCGTGCGGATGGGGCCGTAGAGCCGATCGCCCGATCCCAGGATGTAGAGCGCCACCGACCAGCCCTCCTCCCGAAGCCGGGCCAAGGGAGCGCGCTCCTCGTCGCTAGCCGGGATGAAGATGCGCCGGGGAGCCGACCGGGCCAAACGGCTGACTCCCAGCCGGCCCTGGTGGATGTCCTCCTCCGTCGGATTCCCGAATCGCTTCTGGATGACCCGGTCCAGGTCATCAATCCGGGGGGCCGGCGCGAGCGGCCGGTCCTCGTCGACCGCAATTCTCAGGAGCGGCAGCAGGGCAGCAAGCACGAACGCCGCGTGTTTCATGATTCCTCCATCAAGCGTTGAAGGGAGGAAGAGCAAGTGGGATGCCGAAGGACGGGTCAAGAGGGGGTGACGGGTAAACGTATCAGCGCCGATACGGAGGGCGTATCCGAAAGGGTACGGGGGCGATCCGGGCTTAGGGGGCGCCGTCCGGGGTGACCCGGGGGATCATCCGCACCGCGACTCCGGAGGCGGCATTGGCCCCCTCGAGCGGATCGCCGTTGCTGAAGACGCGGCGCCAGAGGCGGATGCGGCCCGCGCGGGCCGGTTTCTCCGGGGAGACGCCGTCCTGCTGGCTCGCCACTTCCAGGGTGGCCGCCGGTGCGACCGGCGCCAGCACCTTCGCGGCGAAGGAGGCGCCTTCAAGCGTGCCCAGCGCTCCGAAGTCGAAGCCCTTTTCGGTGATCTTGAACGTCGCGGCGCGGTCGGAAGTGAGGCTCCGGTCGCCCGCGGTCAGGCTGATGGGCATGCCGTGGGTCGAAAGGCGGTAGCCGTCGGCGGTCCTCGCCAGGCGCAGGCCCGCGCCGAGCTGGACCTGCTTCTCGCCGAGGTCGACCGCGAGGATTTCGCCCGACAGGCTCTCGACCACCGAGCCGGAGACCAGGAGCGGAAGCGCGCCTGCTTCTTTCAAGCTGACGGCCGCGCCGGTCACCAGGTCCGAGCCCACGCGGATGCCGTCCGCTTCGAAGCGGACCGGGGCCGAGGGACCCGTCGCGGCCAGGAGCAGCGCGGGAATAAGAAGCAGCTTCATATCGCCTCCACTATCGGGTACTTGAAAGATAGCCCAAAGCGGGGGAAGGATCAAGCAATAACGGCATCGATCCCCTCCGGCCCCCGGTGTGTGAAGGGGGACGGCTCAGCGCTGCAGCGTCCCGCCGGGGCCGACCGTGATTTCCTGCTGGGCGGCGGGGGATTTGATCGTGAACGAGAACGGCTGGGGGCTCACCGAAGGATCCAGGCGGCCCTCGGCGTCGAAGGCGATCACCATTTCGCCCGACTCCGGGACGACGTAGCCGGGCTTGAAGGCGAAGGAGCATTCTCCGGGAAGATAATATTCCTCGCGCGGAATGATGAGACCCAGGCGGACCTCGTCGACGATGCCCGTGAAGCCCGAGCCTCCGACGCTGAAGTTGAGGCCGCGCGGCAGTTCCATCTTCCCGGCGACTGACTGGACCTCGCGGCGGTTGAGGATGAGCTTGAGCTCGCGCCCGGAGTAGATCGCCTGCAGGTAGCACCAGGCGTCGTTGGGCAGGTGGATCTGCCCCGAGCTGGCGCGGATGGCGCCGACCCGCGCCTCGATGCGGCCGTCGGCCTCGGCGGAAATCTCGACCGCGTCGCCGACGGAGGCCAGGACGCCCCGGCCGCGACCGGAGCGGCGCAGGAACCAGAACTCGATCGCGATCCCCTGGTCGGGGGCGTAGGTGGGCACTTCGCCGAAGGCGATCGAGGCCGAGCCCGAGAGCTGGATGCCGTTCCCCACGCGCCCCTTGACGAGGCTGCCGCCGGTGACTTTCCCGTCCTTGCCGAAGGCCCCCGTCGTGGCCAGGTCCTCGAGGTGCCACTCGCCGACGGTTTCCTTGGACAGCAGGTAGAGGCGATTCAGCTTCGTATCCAGGACCACCCACGACGGCGCGGCGCTGCTGCGCGACTCCTGGTGGGCGACATGGAGGACGCCGACCGCATGGTTGGCGGCGGCGGAGACGCCCAGATCGCGGTTGGCGCCCTGGAGGAACGCGGCCGTCAGGCCCAGAAGGAGCGAGAAGATGACCAGGACGGTCAGGAGCTCCAGAAGCGTGACGCCCCTGCGCGGGGCGGACCCGGGACGGGGGGCCCCGGAGCTCGGCCCGCTAATACGAGGCACGAATGTCGTCCTGCGTCCCCGGCTTGCCGTCCTTCCCCACGCTGCGGAGCTGGAACTTGTCGGGGTTGGAGAATGCCTTGGTCGCGGGATTCATCTCGGGTGCGACGCTGTACTCCTCTCCGTCCTTGGCGAAGCGGTACTGCTTCATCGAGGCCTTGGGCCTGGCGAAGTCCTTGTGGTGCATGTAGATCAGGACGTTGCCGAATTCGTCGACCCACTCGCGGAGCTGGTTGTCGCCGAAGTACCAGTGGGTGACGTTCTTGGGCGCGCTGTCGCCGTCGACGTTGACGAGGTGGTCCTCGTTCTTGAAGAGAATGCCGCCGCGGAGATCGGAGGAGAGGCAGGCCACCAGGGTCTCGATGCCGTTGTTGAGGTCATTGGGCGCGTGCGAGCCCAGGTCGTCGATCGTCGTGGGCGGGTAGTCGCCCCAGCGCTGGGCGTACTGGGCGAGGGCGCCGGAGATGGAGTCCAGCATGGTCTGCGTCGTGCTCGTGCGGGCGGAATCCATGGCCTTGACGATGCCGACGGTCGTGAGCGCGACGAGGATGCCGATGATGCAGATGACGATGAGGAGCTCGATCAGGGTGAATCCCGAACGCAGGTCCTGTCTGCGCCGGCAGATGGGATGCACGTGTGCCTCCTTCCAAGGGTTCCCGTGCCCGCGACCCGGAAGCCGGGACCCGGGCTATCGTTTGGCCTGATCCAGAACCTTGATGTTGTCCACGTAGAGGAGGACCTCGCGGTCCTTCACGGTGTGGGTCCACGCGCCGACCTGCCAGGCCCCGCGCGGCGGGCTCACCGTCAGGGGCGGCGCGGCGGCGATCCAGTCGGCCTTCGCCGGATCCCAGAAGAAGATGGTGAAGAGGCGGGCCCGGTTCTTCCCCTCGGTCAGCGTCACCCGGATCGTGATCTCCTTCGGGTTGGGCAGCGGCGTCTTGATCTCCTGCCAGCCGACGACCATGTCGCGGTTGTCCAGCTCGTTGTCCGACGAGTTGGCCTGGTAGCGGGCCTTCCCGCCGGCGTCGATGCCGACGCTCAGCCCGCTCCGGAGCGCGCCCTGCTGGGTGTGGAAAATCGACAGGCCGAACTCCGCCTTCTCGACCTTCTCGGGCATGAACGTCATCTCGAACGAATAGAAGTCGGCGCCCGGAATCTCGTGCATGAGGCTGGTCAGGGCGAAGTCCCGGACCGCCTGCTTTCCCGCGAACTTCCCGCGACCGCCGGACCGGGTGATGTGGATGCCCGCCCCTTCCTTCTCCAGCCAGTTGGACCCGATGTTCTTCGCGTCGGGCCCGTTGAACTCTTCCAGCAGGCGAAGGGACGTCCGGTCCCAGAGATCGATCGCATCGATCGCCTTCTTGCAGTCCTCGATCACGCTCTGGGAGAAGCGATCCAGGGCGGCGGCCTCGAGCTTGACCGCCTGGTCGAACCGGCTGCGGGCGAGTTCGAGGTTTCCGGCCGCGCTTCCCGTCTGGCCGTAATAGTAGTCGAGGTACCCCAGGGCGTAGTAGACCAGGGGATCGGAGCCTTTCTGGGAGAGCGAGTCCGCCTTTCTCAGCGACTCGCGGGCCTCCTCGGGCCGCTGCATGGCGGCGTAGGCGCAGCCCAGGGCCGCGTGGGCGCCCGGCCGCGAGGGATCGAATTCGCGGATGCGCCGCAGCAGGGTCTCGGCGTTGACGCGCATCTCATCGGCTTTTCGGGCCGAGGCTTCGTCGCGCGTCTCCGCGAGTTTGCGCCCGGTGCGCAGATAGGCGGCGGCCGCGGCGGAATAGGCCGGAAGGAAGTAGAAGTCCTTCCGGAGGGCGGCCACGAACTTCTCCAGCGCCGCTTCGTTCTGACCCTCGCGCAGGTGCAGGAGGCCGGTCACCATCAGCACCTGAAGGTTCGCCGGCTCCGTCTTTCCCGCCAGATCGAACAGCTTCGGGGCGTCCTTGTTGCCCGCCAACAGCTGGGCCAGACCCTGGGACAGGAGGGCCTCGGCGGAGGACGGATCGCGCTGCGCGGCCGCCGCCGACAGCTTCTCGGCCTCGGACCACTTCCCGCCCAGCAGGAAGAGGGCTGCCAGGTTCGTCCACGCCTCGATCAGGTACTGGTTGGCGCGGATCGCCTTCACGAATTCGGGTCCCGCCTGAGGGAACTCCCCCAGGAGCGCCAGGCACGCGCCGTTCGCGTTCATCGCCTCGGCGTTGTCCGGCAGGCCCTTCAGGCAGTCCGCGAAATCCGCGCGCGCTTTCTCGAGCTGGCCCACGCGGATGTAGGCGAGGCCGCGGACGAGCGACGCCTCGGCCTTGTGGACGGCGGTCGTGTCGGGGGAATTCCCCAGCTTCGTGAAGAAGTCCGTCGCGGCCTCGACGGCCGCCTGGCCCTGGCCGGCATCGATCAGGGTCCGCGCGAGGGCGATCCGGGCTCGGTGCAGCCGCGGCTGCGCCTCGACCGACTTCTCGAAGGCGACCAGGGCCCCCTCGGTGAACGACAGGGCCCGCAGGCAGCGGCCGATCTCGTACCAGAGCTCCCCGGCCGGAGCGCCCGAGTCCATGCCCGCGCGGTAGATCCCGATCGCCGTCTCGAAGTCCGACGAATCGACGGCGAGCTGGCCGAGGGCCAGGATCGCCTCCAGGTAGTCCTTGCGGGCCTCGATGGCCTTCTTCAGTTCCTCCTTCGCCTCGGGAATCATCCCCAAGTCCTGGGCGCGCTGGGCAAGGGCGAAGTGCTGCTCCGCCTCCCGGCCGCCCGACCGGATGTTCTCCGAATCGAACTTGAGCTGCTCCTCGTTCGTCCGGTTCTGAAGGACCTCGGCCACGTCGGCGACCGCGATGCGGAGCGTGCCGCCGCCTTTGCGCTTGCCGACCCAGAGGTTCCCGACCATCTCGACCTTCATCGCCTCGATCGGTCCCCCGTTCCTGACCTTGACGATCGCGAATTGCCGCTCCTGTTCGGCCCGCCGGTCCGGCTTCACCGTTGCCTCGGGCTCCGGGAGCTTGCAGAGCTCGGCGACCTCGGCCGCGCTCGGCAGGTTGGCCTCCGCGATGATCGACACGCCCGGGGAGAGGGTCGGGTACTTGACCGGCACGGCCAAGGCGTTGTAGCTCTCCCAGGCGGGCCCCGGGCGGAACGCCGGCGCGAGCATCTCCTCCTCTCGAGGCTCGGGCACCTTGATGAGGGGAATCGGCAGCTTGACCGCCGACTCGATGCGGAAGGGGTTCTTGCCCCAGTAGATTCCCTCGAACTTCTCGCCCGGCAGCTCGACGTAGCGGGGCCGCTGGGCGTTGTAGGGCTCATCGGCCCCGCCCTTGAGCGTGCCGGCTCCGGCGCTCCCTCCGCCGCTCAGGCCGAAGAGCAGAAGGAGGGCCGAGAGCGCCGAGACGCCCAGAAGCGTCCACTGCTCCTTGTTGAGGCCTTTGAAGAAGTTCATGGGCCGTCCAGCGCTCCCTTGTCGTCGACCTTGAGCAGCGCCACCCCCAGACCCGCCTCGAAGACGTCCTTCGTCGCGTCCGGCCGGCTCATCTCGAACTGCGTCACCGCCAGATAGCTGCCCTTCTTCTGGGCGCCGTGGATGACCTTGAAGATCGACTCCGCGCTCCCGCTGAAGCGGATGAAGACGGAGTACTTCGTCAGGAACCGGCTCTTCTTCGAGCTGCGTTCGTCCATGTCCGCTCCGTGAAGCGGGTTGATCGATTCGATCTTCTCGCACCCGGCATCGACCAGGAGCGTCACCAGACGCTCCACCACGGCCAGCCGCAGCATCATCTCCGGGGCGTTCTCCTCGAGCACCGTGTCGGGCAGGCCCAGACTCTGGGGGAAGGCGACGCGCCCGTTGGTCGCCTTTTCCTTCAGCTGATCGGTAAGCTCGATCACGAGATTGTCGTAGTACTCCTTCACCCGGGACCTGGGTTTCTGAAAGCGCTCCGGGAGGGCGAAGGCCGTGTCGGGTGCCATGGCCGCGAGCACCTTGCGGCTCAGGTCGCGGTCGCGCCGGGCGGCGACCAGGGTCTCTTCGGTGGGCACGCCCTGCGCCATCTTCCGCTCGATTTCCAGCTGCCGGTTGCGCCGGGTGCGCTCGGCCAGGTCGGCCGCGCCCCGGATCTTCCCCAGG
>DATGFI010000143.1:0-3518 GCA_035309205.1 Planctomycetota bacterium
CTTGCACCAGGCGTCGGGGCGCGCATTGCCGTAGGGCTCTCCCCACACGAAGCCCAGGGGATCGACGCCGTTGGCATTGGCGATGTGGACACAAATGCGCCCGATGCCCTGCTGGCCGTGCTCCTGACAGCTGATTTGCTCTCCCATCGCCCCCAAATATACTTCATGGGTCAAGGAGGTTCAACGAATTGGGATCTGCGTCACAGAAACCGTTACGGGATGACCTCGATGACGGCCCTTGACCCGGCCTCTGGATTGGACTACGCTCGTTTCGTGACGACTTTCCGATCACGGCGTCCCCACTCCCGGTAGTCGTCTTCGTCCCGTCGTCCTTCGCCCGTCAATGAATTGCGCCAGATTCGGTTTCCTGGAGGGGTGGCAGAGCGGTTGAATGCGCCAGTCTTGAAAACTGGTGGGTCCGCAAGGGCCTCGTGGGTTCGAATCCCACCCCCTCCACCATCTCCCGCGGCCTTCGCTGGTATTGATTCCCTTCAGTCCCTGCCTCTCGGGAGGCCGAACCGTAGCCACCGACGCCGCCGCACGAATCCCCTCACTGCAGGGATCGCAACCGGCCCTAGAGCTTTTCGAGATTCCGGCCGATGCTCTTAGAACCAACCGCGACCTGTGCGTCCAACTGGGCAACTGGATCGAGATCCAGAGGGGGACCATATTTTCTCGTAGTTTATGGAACGGAACTTTCTCTCTTGCTGTTGATATAGACAAATCGCAGTGATGGAGGCCATCAAGGTGCTCTCGGGACTGGGCGAACCCCGGGTGGGGCGGCTGCTCGCGGCGGATCTGCTGGGCAAGTCGTTCCGCACCGTGCGGCTCCAGCGGAATCTGCATTGCCTGGTATTCCGAGGTCATCGATAGCGCCGGGAAGGCGGCCGGCTTCCCGCTTTTCGACAAGGGCAACCCCATGAACCTGCTTCTGGCCGGACGCTCATCGATGTCGTCAGGGAGGTCCGGTTTAATGGTCACCGAACAAATACCCGAAAAAACTGCTATACTGAGCAAACAGGGGAGGGATCAATGACTTATTCGAACCGGCTTCTTGGGTTGGTCCTGCTGTTGGGGTCCGGGGCTTCTCTGGCCGCACAGCCGCAGGACGCGTCGCTGGAAAAATCCATCGTGACGGTGTCGACTCCGATGGTGGCCAATCGACCTGAGTACTGCCGGGGCTTGCTGATCAGCGAGAAAGGACTGGTCCTCACCACCTGGCGAAACGTCTGCGGTCTGGGCAAATTTTCCTGCACCGGCGCGGGCTTGTCGACGGATGCCAAGGTGATCGGCGTGCACCCGACCCGGGACCTGGCGCTCCTTCAGATCGATCTCTCCAAGACCAATCCGGAAAACGGGCCAAAGCCCGCAAAGCTGGCGAAGGCCTCCGTGAGCGTGGCGGACCAGGTCTTCCTCCTCCAGTGGAATCAGCCGGTTCCGGCGGTCGTCAGCAGCGAAACGCAACCGGCGAGCAATCCCGAATGCTTCTGGATATCGGGAAGGAACCCCAAGACCGCGTCGCCATGGCCCGACGGCTGGGGTGGGAATCAGCCCAATCCGGACAATTGGGTCACGAATCTGCAGGGCGAATTCCAAGGGGTTGTTGCCCGGGTGATCGTGAACGGCAAGATGTGCCTTCGGGTGATTCCGATTCACGACATCAAGCCAGAGGATTTCGTGCCGCCCGCTCAGAGGCGGCCCAACGTCCAGAAAGCCGAGGAGTTGATTCGGATAGCCGACGGGATTGAAAGGGATCCCCAGAGCCGCTACCGGCCCGTCCCGGTCGGCACCTATCAAGCGGACGCCATAGAGTACATCCGGCTGGCGCTTGCCGAGGATCCGACCAACAAGGACCTCAACTTTCGCCTGGGCATGATCCGCAACGACTCGAAGGCAAATTCCGCCCAGGAAGCGCGCAGCCTTCCCGACCCGACCCGGGGGAAGACCGACGAGCAGGTGAACGACGAATTCGTGCGCGGCCGGCTTGCCATCGCGACCGAGCACCTGAAGGCTGGGCGTCTGAAGGTGGCCCAGGGGATCCTGGAAGACATCATCTCCTCCTATCCCAAGGCTCCGGAGGCGAAGTTGGCCCAGCGTCTCCTGGACTCGCTCAAGGATCCGAAATAGGGGCGTCAGGACTTCGACGCCGGATCAGTCTCGATCGAGACCCGCTTCCCGTCCCGGATGACCTTCGCCGGTTTAGAGTCTCTTTACGCCTGCCGATCGGGAGGCCGAACCGAGGCCTCCGAAGTCGCCGCACGAATCCCCTCTCTACGGGGATCGCCGCCGACCTCATGAATTTTCGAGAATCCGGCCGATTTTCTGAGATCTCTTCGCCCCTTCTGCGTCCAACTGGTCAATTGGAGCGGGATCTTCAGGGGGACCAGATTCCTTTATATTTTATGCAACGGAAAGCTCGCTCTTACTGTTGATATAAGCAAATCCTTGAACTTAAGGGAGCGGTGATGAACCTTGGCCGATTCCTGGGGGCGCTCTTCCTCCTGTCCTCCACCCTTGCCGCCGACGTCGCGGTGCTCAAGGACGGAGCTCGCGTCGCCGGCAAGATCGTCGAGAAGGGTTCCGTCATCGAGATCACCACCGACGCCGGCCTTCGCGCCTACTCCAAGGATGAAGTCGAGAAGATCGTCAAGAACCCCCTCGACATACTCGGCGACGTCGAGAGCGTCATCGCCCAGGCGAAGATCGAGTATCAGAAGGCGCTCGACCTGCCCGACGGCCCGGACAAGAACGCTTCCCTCCGGGAGACCATCGCCAAGGTCGACGTCGCCCGCGCCGCCATCTCGACCACCCGCGAGCTTTTCCCCGAGGACAAGTACGCCGACCTCGATCAGAAGCTCATGCAGGTCATGCAGCTCAAGCGCCTCCTCCGGGATCGCCTCCATTCCGAATTCGCGACCCGGTCGTCGCTTTCACCCACCTTCAGCCCCTCGGCGCCGTCGGCGACGCTCGAGGAAGCCTTCACCACGCTCTTTGACCCCGCACGTCGCTCCGACGTCGGCAAGCGCGCGATGGCCCGCGAGTCGTTCCGGATCGAGCGCGCCAATCATCCCGAGATCTATGAGATCGCGACCGCCGCCATGCTCTTCCTTTCCCGCAGCGACGCGGAGTGGAACCTCCAGGGCCCCTCGCTCGTGGCGATCCAGGATTACTTCGCCCAGAGCTGGCTCAAGCAGCCGACCTCCCTGACCCCTGTCCTTCACCAGGCCGCCGCGCAGTGGATCATCGAGCGCATCGCCGCCCTGAAGAAATCCGACGCCAAGGCCCAGACCGACGCCATTTCCCTCTTCGGGATCGGCCACCTGGGTCAGGCCCCGGTCGGAGCCGAGACCGACAAGCGCGCGAGACTCCTGGGCCTGGAACTGCGCAACGGCATCCTCGGAACCCCGGAAGGGCACGCCGTCCGCGACCTCAACGCGTGGATCGCCGGCGGCGACTACGATCTGGCGGTCTTCTCGTTCGTGAAGGAGTACCGCACGACGGACACCCCGATCGTCCGC
>DATGFI010000144.1:0-4971 GCA_035309205.1 Planctomycetota bacterium
TCGTCCATTCTCGCCCAGGGCATGAACCGAAAAGGGCCGACGGTCGCGGTACAAATCTCCGATCGTGGTGCGCTCACCCGTCCGCGCGTCGACGATTGCTGTTGGTCCGATCACGCACTTGTTGAAGCCGTACCCTGCGAAGAAGGCCATCAGGTCGAAGACCTGAATTGCGGTCTCCTCCTTCACCCCGGCCTTCATCGCGCCCTTGACGAACTGCTCCTTGTACTTCGCCATGATCTCCGGGATCTTCTTGCCCATCGCCTTGCGCAGGCCGTCGGCGTCCGCCATCGAGAAGCCGGCCATGACGTTGGCGATCCGCATGACCTGTTCCTGGTAGAGGATGACGCCGTTGGTCTCCGCCAGGATCGGGTCGATCGAAGGATGCAGCGATTTGATGGGCTCCAGCTTGTGCTTGCAGCGGATGTAAGATTCGACCATGCCCGACTGCAGGGGGCCGGGGCGGAAGAGGGCGATGGTCGCGATCAGGTCGTCGATGCGGTCGGGCTTCATCTTCTGGACGAGCTCGCGCATGCCGCGGGAGGTTTCCAGCTGGAATACCCCCTTCACGGTTCCCCGGCCGAGCATCGCGTAGGTGTTCTGGTCGTCGAGGGGGATTTTCCCCAGGTCGACCTTGACCCCCTGGACCTGCTCGATGAGCTTCGTGGCGCGGTCCAGGACGGTCAGGGTTTCCAACCCCAGGATGTCGATCTTGAGGATTCCCAGCTTCGTGATGGCGTTCATGTCGTACTGCGTCATGACCGCCTCGTCGAGCGTGTACAGCGGGACGATGTCCTCCAGCGAGCGGTCGCTGATGACGACGCCCGAGGCGTGCTTGCCGGCGTGGCGCGCGTTGCCCTCGAGCCGCAGCGAGATCTCCCAGAGCTCCTTTATCTGGGGGTCTTGGTCGATCTCTTTCTGGATCTCCGGCTCCATGCGTGCGGCGTCGTGGAGGGAGATGTCCAGCACCTTGGGGATCTTCTTGGCGAGCTGATCGACGCGCTTCAGATCGATGCCCAGGACGCGGCCCACGTCCCGCAGCACCGCCCGGGCTTTGAGCGTGCCATAGGTGATGATCTGTGCGACCTTGTCGTGCCCGTAGCGTTCGAAGATGTACTCGATGATGCGGCCCCGGTCCTCGTCGGAGAAATCAAGGTCGATATCCGGCATTTCCTTGCGCGAGGGGTTGAGAAAGCGCTCGAAGATGAGTCCGTAGCGGAGGGGGTCGACGAGCGTGATATCGAGCAGATAGCTGACCAAGGAGCCGGCGGCCGAGCCGCGGCCGGGGCCAACGCGCATGCCGCTCTGGATGGCGAAGCGGCGCAGGTCCCAGACGATGAGGAAATAGCTGGCGAATCCCATTTTCTCCATGACGCCGAGCTCGTAGTCCATGCGGGATCGGACGTTCTCGGGGATGGGATTGCCGTATTTCGCCTTCGCTCCCTCCTCGCAGAGGTGCTTCAGGTAATCTCCCGTTTTCTCCTGGCCTGGGGGGAGGTCGAATTTGGGAAGGTGGATCTCGTTGAATCGCAATTCGAGGTTGCAGCGGTCGCCGATCTCAACCGAAGTCCTGAGCGCTTCAGGGCAGTGGGTGAAGGCCTGGGCCATTTCCTCGGGCGACTTCAGATAGAATTCGGGAGTGGGGTACCGCAGGCGGTCCTGGTCGGAAACCAGCTTGCCCGCGGCCAGGGCGAGGACGGCATCCTGGGCCTTGTCGTCGTCTCGACTCATGTAATGGACGTTGTTGGTTGCGACGAGGCGGAGCCCGAGCTCGCGCGCGGCAGACTGGGCTCCCTGGAAGATCTTCTTCTCCTCCTCCAGACCGTGGTTCTGGACCTCGAGGAAGAAGTTGTCGGTGCCGAAGATCTGTTTGAAGTCATCGGCGGCCTTGAGGGCCTTGTCCAACTGGTCGGTGCGGCAGGCTTGGCCGAACTCGGAGTTCGAGCAGCCGGACAGGGCGATCAGGCCCTCGTGATGCAGGGCGAGAATCTCCTTGTCCATTCGGGGTTTGTTGTAGAAGCCCTCCTTGTAGGATGCGGAGGTCAATTTGAGGAGGTTCCGGTAGCCCTTTTCATTGCGGACGAGAAGGGTCAGGTGGTGATGGGGCTCCTTCATCCCCTTGACCTCCTTCCGGTCCAGGCGGGAGCGCGGGGCGACGTAGGCCTCCAAGCCGATGATCGGACGGATGCCAGCCTTGAGGGCGGCGTCGTAGAATTCAATGGCGCCCAGCATGTTGCCGTGGTCGGTCAGGGCGCAGGCCTTCATCCCGAGGCTGCCGACGCGTTTGACCAGGTCGTTGATCTTGCAGGCGCCGTCGAGGAACGAATAGTCGCTATGGACGTGGAGGTGGACAAATTCCGGTTTCACTGGCGCGATTATAGGGGCCGGGGGGATCCCAGTCAAAAGCCAAGGTCTCCGAAGGCGGGCCGCAACGTTCCACTCCGAGGCGGGGTCTAATCCCTACGGGGGCGCCGGCGGGACAAGCCCAGAGAAATGCAATTGTGAATTGTAATTCACATTCATTCACATTCGTTGTATAATGGGTTGGGCGGGCAGGCCGTAAGCGGGGGCTTTCATGCCGAAGGTCCGAATCGAGGACCGTGAGAAGTTCAGCACCGGGCACCTCGCCCAGCTCATCCAGGCAAGCCGCACCACCGTCGTGCGCTGGATCGAGGAGGGAAGGTTGCGCGCCCGCCGCACGGTGGGCGGCTGGTACGTGATCCCCCGGCAAGAGGTGATCAATTTCCTCTGGGATCTCTCGTTTTCCAAGGAAACGCCCCTGCGAATCTGGCGAGCGGCGACCTTGGCCTATGAGGAAATGACCAGCAAGAAGGGGGAGCCCGAAGGCCCGGGGAAGAAAGGCAAGCCGGGCGGGAAGAAAAAGTAGGTCCCGGAACGCCCTCCCCGAATCGGAGCCCGGCCGCTGCTGCGGACCTGACCTTCTCCGATTCCGTTTGCCAAAGCATCAAGACTACCGCGCCTCCTTGCCTTCGATGGACCGGTTCATCGCGGCAACCATCGCCGTCACCAGGAACAGGCCCGCCAGGATCGAAAGGAACATCGACGCTTCCCCGTAATCGGGGAGGTGGAAGTTCCGGACGTAACGATAAAGCGGGCCGCGACGACCGTCGAAAACGAGCGGCAGCAGCATCCCCCTCAGATTGTTGGTGAGGGTGAATCCGGCGAACTTGATTGGCCAGCTCGTCATCAGGATTTCCCAGAAGAACGTCGGGATCAGGGCGCCGGCGAGCGCCGACATTGGGCTTCGGAAGAACAGGCCGCAGGTCACGTAGTAGCCGAGGGAGACGAGAATCCCCGCGCCACCGACCAGGGTGCACGAGAACACGTCGCGCCAAAGATGCGGGATTTCTCCCTTGCCCAGCGACGCCGCCAGCCCTGTCAGCGCCAGATTTACGAAGAGCAGCGCGGTCAGCGCCAGGGTCGTCACCGCCATCTGGATCAGCACGATCAGCCACTTCGGCACCGCGCTCAAATAAAGATAGCCCGCCGTACCGTCCTCGATCTCTCCCATGGTCAGCGCGATGCCGTATATCAGCGACAGAAGATAGATCACGAACCACAGCGAGAATTCGAAGATGAACCCGTGAAAGAGGTTGATCGGCTCGACCTGCTTGCCGAAGAGGGCCGCCAAACCGGCAAACACGGGGGGCAGGAGGACCAGGAGCGCGGCGGCCCAGGCGCGCTTGCCTCCCGTGAGGCTGCGGAGGGTTAGCCCCACGAACCCGATCGCCGCGTGCAGCATCATTGCTCCGTCAAGTAACGGAACACTGCTTCCAGGTTGTCGTCGGGCGAGCTGATCTCCAGAAGGCCCGCCTCGGCGCCCAGGGCGATCGCCGGCAGCTTCGCGTAGAACTGATCCGGCTTGGGCGTCCGCACCCAGAGGGTCCCGTTGTCCAGGCGGATCTCCACCACTTCCGGCTCCCGCGCCAGGGCCGCCGCCAGCTCGCGCGGTCGTTCGGCCTTGACCTCGACCGTGTGCGGATGGTGATCGATCAGGTCGCGGATCTGTCGGACGTCTCCTTCCGCGACCAGCCGTCCCCGGTGGATGAGGACGATACTCCTCGTCAGCTGCTCGATCTCGTGAAGGACGTGGCTCGACACGATCACGCTGCCGCCTTCCTGGGCGAAGGTCTTGATCAGGCCGATCAGCTCCTGGCGGACCAAGGGATCGCTGCCCGTCAGGGGCTCGTCCAGAATCAGGAGCTCAGGCTTGTGCGCGACGGCCTGCGCGAGCTTGATCCGCTGCCGCATGCCCCGGCTATACGTCACGATCTTCCGGTCGGCGGCCTCGTCCATGTGGACCCAGTCGATCGCCCGCCTCGCCGCGCCTGCGGCGTCCCGCACTCCGCGGATGCGGGCCAGGGCAGACACGAACTGGGTTCCCGTCATTCCTTCGTAGAAGCCATCGTGCTCGGGGCAGTAGCCGATCCGTACCGAGAGCTTCGGATTGTTCCAGGGTCGCTCGCCCAGCACCCGAATCGTCCCGGAGGACTCCCTCATGAGTCCGATCAGGATGCGCATGAGGGAAGTCTTCCCTGCGCCGTTGGGACCAAGGAGACCCGTGATGCCGGCGCCGATCTTGAGCGAGACGTCGTTCAGCGCGATCACGCGCCCGTACCATTTGTTGAGACGTTCCGCTTCGACGATCATTCCTCGGTCTCCGTCGAGCGCAAACGCCGCCACACCAGGGCGAGCGAGAGAATGGTGGCGCTGCCTAGGATAAGGAGCGGAGGCCAGGCGCCGCAGTCCAGCACCGCGTTCGGAGGGCCCCGCTGAGCGTAGCAAAGGTCGCCCAGGTGCGCGGTCAGGTTCTGCCACGACAGCATCTTGGGCCAGTCCGCCTTGAGCGCGAAGACGAGAGTCGGGCTCAGCGACGAGCTCAAGAAGTAGAAGATCACCCAGAGGATGGCCGCGAGGTAGGTGCGCTTGGTCATCGAGGAGAAGGCCAGGACG
>DATGFI010000145.1:0-2716 GCA_035309205.1 Planctomycetota bacterium
GGTCGAGGACATCGTCAGCACGTATGTCCACATTGACCCGGTGGCGGGAAAGCTGTCCCGGGGCGTGACGGCCGACGCCAAAGGGCACTTCAGGCTGCCCGTGACGTCTCCGGTGGACCCCGTCCCGCTCACGATCCTTCGGGGGAAGTCCGACGTCCTGATTGAAGAGACGGTCCTCCCGGGCTCCGGCCCCGTCCGCGTCATTGTCCCCAATCAATAGGGGATCCGGGCGCGGACGCCCCACCGGCCGCCGGCGCGCCTGGAGTAGGGGCCCCAGCGATCCGCGCCAACGTACCCAAGCTCCGACGGGAGGGGGCGTGGTAATCTTGTAGGGATGGCGCGATCCAGCCGACGCTTCCTGCCCCCGGTTGTTGGCCTCGGAGGATTCGTACTTCTTCTGACGGCGTCGCTCTGGCACCGGGAGAGCCGCCCCCGGGACGGGGCCTTCCGAGGGGCCTCCGCTTTTGCTCCTCTCTCTCCGGAGTCGGTCCCCGGACGCTCTCCAGCCCGAGGATCCCTCCCCGCCGCTCGACCGGAGGACGACTGGTATTTGCAGGGAGACCCCGCCCTCATCTCGCGCTTGATCGACGAGATCGACCGACTGGAAGGAGAAGGAGCGGACCTGAAGCCGTTTTCGGACAAGCTGATCCAGGACATCGGAAACGTCCTGGGACAGAACCACGTCCATGCACTTCCGCTGATGAAGAGAATCCTGTGCGACAAGGCTCTTTCCGCGGAGCTCCGCGCAGCGGTCCTGCGCTCCTCCTCGGCGTACCAGGCTCCCCAGGCGGCGCGGCTCCTGGCGGACCTGATCGCGGACGGCAGGATCTTGCCGGATGCGCAGGCCGAGGCGATTTGGTCGCTGGGCGGCCTGACCCGATTCTTTCAGCCAGGCGCTGAGGACGCGCTCCGGGAGGCCGGCCGCCGGGCCTATGAGGCCTCGGCGGCCTCGACGGATCCCAAGGTGCGAGCGGCGGCGACCAGCCAGGTCCTGCTCCTGAACGGCTTTGGGGATTCCTCATCGGCCGTTCAGGAGCTGCTCCGAATCTTCCGGACGGATCCGGCCCTCGACGTGCAGGTGGCCGCAAGCTCCCTCCTGCGGTTTTCCGGCTACGCCAAAGGAGACGAATCGATGGCCGTGGAAATGGCCCGCATCGTGAGCCAGGCGACCGGCTACTGGGCGCGCTCCAATGCGATGGGGATACTCCTGGCGACGGAGACCGAGCTTGCGAGGAAGACGGTGTGGAGCTGCCTGGCGGATGAGGATCCCGGCATGCGCCGGATGGCGATCTGTGGCGTGGGCCAGTTCGAGATGACGGAGGCGCAGCCGATCCTGTCCCGCTGGCTCCTGGGGCCGGAGCAGGAGGACGAGACCACCCGGATCTACTGCATCGACAGTCTCCAGCTGCTGCCGACGCTCGAGAGCGCCCGCACGCTTCTGGGCTACGTCGCCAGGGAGGAAGAGGCCACCCTGAAGGATCGCGCGGCGACCGCCCTCCTGAACAACCCCATCGTCCATCATGAGGACCTGGCGGACGAGCTGATCCGGCAATATCACGAGCGGAAGAACACTGCGGAGGAGGACTGCTTCCTCGAATTCCTGGGCAAGAACGACACGGAACGGGCCTACGACGTCCTCTCGGCTGCCTATGCCGAGAGTCCCCCGGAGCACCAGCTCCGCATCGCCTCCGTCCTCCTTGGATACGGTCATGCCGAAGCCTTCGCCTCGAAGCACTTTCCGGAGCTGGTGGCCACGGAGTGCGGGGAGTCCGCAGTCCGGGCTCTGGGCGAGGGAAATCCCGACCGGGCCATCCTGGAGATCTCCAAGGCCTATCCCCGGGAGGGGGTGTCCCAGGCCACCCGCCGTGCGGCGATCGGGGTCCTCGAAAAAACCCGATCCCTCCAGGCCGTGGAAGTCCTGGGGAGTTTCCTGAAGACGGAGAAGGACGAGGACCTTCGCCGAGCTCTCAAGGCTTCGATCGATCGGATGCTCGACGATCCCTAGGTCCGCGTCTGGCCGAAAGCCACCCTCGGTCCTGTTCTTAAGCGTGCACCGTCGTTTCTCACGCCTGCAAATGGGCTGCGGATCCGCACGATTTCGACGGCCATTGCTGGCACGGGACTTGCGTCCAGCATCCCAATCTCGTCGGGTTGAGAGCTCAGGGAGGATAGGGATGAAATCGATCCTCGCGTTCCTGCTGGCGATCGCCGCCTTCCCTTCCGAGGGCTGGGCGGAGGTCATCCATCTCAAAAACGGCGGAACGCTCGAAGGCGTCGTTCTCAAGAACAACGAAGACGGGATGCTGGTCCTTTTGAAGTACGCGAGCGTCACCCTCCTCTCCGCCGACGTCGAGTCGATCGAGAAGTCGGCGGACGCTTCGAAGGGGCGCCGCATCGCCGACTGGCAGGCCTGCTTCAAGGCGATGGTCTCCCGCCCCTGGGGGCCGGACCTGCGTCCGATGTCCGCTGCGCTGGTGGACAGCGGCGACCTCAAGAACGTTCCCTATGTGATCCACGCCGCCGAGAACTATGAGTTCCTCCTCTACGGGGATCCGGAAGCTCCCGCCCGGGTCGAAGTGGGGATTTCCGGTGCTCTCCGGAAGAACGAACAGGCCCGGAAGGACTGCGTGGACCTGGCTGCCTCCTTCCTCCGCGAAGCCCAGGACGCGGACCTGCTGCGTTCCCTCGCCCTGGGCGGCGACAAGAAGGACCGCTC
>DATGFI010000146.1:0-4974 GCA_035309205.1 Planctomycetota bacterium
CTCAAAGTCCTCATCTGGGACGAGCAGCAGGACGCGCAGAAACAGGTCTATCCCAATTATCTCGGCAACTGGATCGCCGAGCATCTCAACAAGCAGGAGGGGATCCAGACGCGGTCCGTGTCCCTCAAGGATCCCGACCAGGGACTCAGCGACGAGAACATCGAATGGGCCGACGTCGTCATCTGGTGGGGGCACCAGAAGCACGGACAGGTGGCCGACGCCCCCGTAGCCAAGATCATCGACCGCGTGAAAGCGGGCAAATGCGGTCTGATCGCCCTCCACTCGGCCCACTGGTCCAAGCCGTTCAAGCTGGCGATGCTGGAGCGCTTCAAGCAGGACGTCCTGGCCAAACTGCCCGCGACCGTCGACAAGAGCAAGGTCGAGTGGGTGAAAAAGAAGGAAGGCAAGCCCGAGGTCCTCTCCGAGGAGGAGAAGGACGGGAAGCACGTGATCACGATTGTCGTCCCCAACTGCGGCCTGGGCGGGGTGCGCGCCGACGGGGCTCCCGGCCACCTGGAGACCAAGCTCCCCGAGCATCCGATCGCCAAGGGCGTGCCAGCGAAATTCGACGTCACCAAGACCGAGATGTACAACGAGGCCTTCACGGTGCCCGAGCCGGACGCCGTGGTGTTCTTCGAAACCTGGGACAAGGGCGAGAAGTTCCGCTCGGGCTGCTGCTGGGCCCTGGGCGAAGGCCGCGTCTTCTACTTCCGCCCGGGACACGAAACTTTTCCGGTCTTCCACCAGGAGGAGACCCTGAAGGTCGTCCATAACGCGGTTCTTTGGAGCGGGAAGCGTACATGATGGGATTGCTGTTGATCCTGAGCGGGATCTGTTGCGAGCAGGAAGTCAAAGCTCCGGAGTTCACGAAGTTCGATTTCGTCCGCGAGCGCATCGGCCATAAAGTGATCGTCGAAGGCGCGATGCTCAACCGCGTCGGCACGGAGCTGGCCGACGTCAAGCTCACGGCGATCTACTACGACGGCAACCGGGAGCTGCGCCGCAGCAAGCCCGCGAAGGTCGTGAAGGTCGCCGCCGGCGGCTCCGCCCCGTTCACGCTCGAAGCCGACAACGTCCCGAACTTCAGCCGGTACGAGCTCTACGTCGAATACGGCGCCACGACCCGGCTCTATACCGGCGACGAAAAGTCGCCGATGCCCTCGCTCAAGAAGGCGGCCCCCGCGGCCCTGACGCTCGGCGCCATCAAGGATTCGGTTCCCAAGGCGTTCCCCGGCGACGTCGTCGTCACGCTCACGGTCCGAAACGACGGCGGCAACGAAGCCGACGAGCCGACCGTGATCCTGGATTTCAGGATCCGGGGGCAGGAACGACTGGTCCGGGTCCAGCTCGACCGCCTGATTGCCGCCGGCACGGAGGACACTTTCGAGGTCACGATCCCCGGCCTGGAGGCGTACACGAACCTCGAGGCGAGGGTCACGTTCCTCTCGTCCGAGGGTCCGCGCCCGGCCGACCCGCCCCCGGGAGTCAAGGAAGTGGTGATCCGCAACCTCAGGATCGTCCGCCTGGTCGATGGCAGCGGCCGTCTCACCGGAAGCGTCAAGAACGGGCTCGACCTCACGGTCGGCGAGGTCGCGGCGAACTTCCACATCGGCAAAAGCGACGTCCCCTGGACGCTGCCGGGGACCCTGGGGCCCGGCGAGCTGAAGCCCTTCGAATTCTACATCGCCGACTGCCCGGGCTTCGAAGGCGGGGGGGGCTACGACATCGCCTTCAAGGAGTCCAAGGCCGAGCCGGCGAGCTTTGCCAAGCCCCCGACGGCGAAGAAGATCGGGACCAAGTCGGTGGAAACGCGCCAGGTGAAGCTCCCGCCCCTCCCGGCGAAGACGGCGAACGCCGATCCCGAGATGAACGTCAAGAACGCCAACAAGGGCGAATACGCCGTCGGCCTTCGCGGCCTGATGGTGGTCGAGGGGAGCTACGGGAAGAATAACAAGTACACCGGCGACGTCTACCTGATGCGCTTCATCTTCCTCGACGACGAGGGAAAGCCGATGAAGCCCACCCCCACGATCAACGCGACGATCTACAACAAGGACCAGCCCTACTGCAAGGTCCAGCGCATCGTCGAGAAGCAGCAGTGGGGCGCCGATGCGACCAAGATCAATTCAAGCACCGTGGCCAACGACACGATGGCCTTCGATCGGAAGTCCGGCGAACTCTGGGTCGCTTTCGTCCGCACGGAGACCCCGGTCTTCGAGCCGCGCGCCGACATGACGCTCGTGATTCCCGATATCGGGATCTGGACCTGGAAGGGCCTGAGCGGAAAGTTTGAAGCCGCCCCTCGGCCGCCCGACCGGAAATAGCGAGGCGCCCGTTTCCGCGGATTCCTAGCGCTCGATGTATTTGCCGTTGGCTCCCTCGGCAAGGCCTTCCAGGAGCGGCTTGGCTTCCCTTTCTTCGTCATCCCCGGGCTTCTTCAATGCCGGGTCCATCGTGATCTGGAGCGTGTGCACCCGGACCTGCAAGTAGCGGTTCAGGTAGCTGTAGCGCTTCAGGAATTTGCCGGTTTCCGACACCCCCACCGTGGGCACTCCATCCGTCAGCGCGTAGATCGTGTCGATCCCGTCCTTCTTCAGCGAGGGCGCCGCCGCGTCGCCGGCATAGGCCTGCGCCTTGGTCACCGCGCCCCAGAGGTTCGTCATGCCGCCCGGGGTCTTGATTCCGTCCACCAGATCGATCAGGGTCTTGCGCTTGCCTTCCGTCAGCCGCACCGGGCCCCCGGCCTGGACGCGGACCGCGCCGTCGAAGAAGACCAGGAGGACGGTGGAGTCGACCGGCATGCGCAGCAGCACCTTCTTGAGCTCGTACTGGGCGACGTTGATCTTGAGGTTGCCCGCGAGCTTGAGGCCCAGCGCTTTGCCATCGTCGTCCTTGCCCGGCACCCACCGCGCCGGCTCCCACATGCTGCCGGAGGTGTCGACCACGAAGGCGACCGTGGTCGACACGACGGGCACGCCGTAGAACGTGGTCGTGCTGCCGGCGGCGCCCGCCTTCTCCTGGGGATCCGGCTTGTAGATGCCGGCGAGCACGGCATCGCGGCTGCGTCCCCACCACTCTTTCCAGGCGTCCGCGTTCGCGTGCTTGTCGACCCCGGTCAGCTTCTTCAGCGCCTCGTTGAGGTCCCAGGCGGTCTGGCCCGGCGCGCCCTTCATGGCATCGATGATCGACGCCGTATTGTCCTTGCAGCCCATCTGGGACAGCGCGAAGGCCGCAGTGGTGCGGATCTGACGGTGCTCCGAGGCGAGCGCGGCGACCAGGGCTGCGACGGAGTCGGGCGTCGCGACGCCGATCGCCTTGATCGCCCGGACGGCGGCCAGGGTTTCGACCTCGCGCGTCGACTTCTGCAAGATCTCGATCAGACCGGCGAGGGACGTGGCGGTGCGGATCGAGCCCAGGTCTTCGATCAGCCGAGCCCGGTAGCGCAGGTTGAAGGAGGCCTGGGCCTGTTTCAGGATGGTCTGGGTCGCTTCCTTCGTCCTCAGGCGGCCCAGCGTCTCCAGGAGATCTTCGACCATGCGGTCGAAGCCCAGCATGCGGTCGGAGAGCTGCTCCTCCGACTTCATGAGGTCGCGGTACCTGGCCTGCTCGCGCCGGAAGTCGGCGACCGCGGTGTTGGACTGGCTGCTCATTGCCTTGGTATAGGCGTTGATCAGGATGGGCACCTCGTCGTCGAGCCCCTTGATCGCCTTCTGGTCCTTCGAATCATCGCCCTCGAGCTGCTTGACGCACTGGAGGAAGGAGCTGATGAGCCGCGTGGCGGTCTCGGCGGAATCGTAGGAGCCCAGATCCTTGGCCGCGCCTGCCACGGCGTCGGGGTTCTTGAGATCGATCGCCTTCTGCAGGGCCGCGGAGGCCCTGGCCCACGACTCGGGCTTGGCGCCGACCTCGGGCTCCGTCTCAAGCTCGGCGGGAGCCGCCTTCTTCGGCGCGTCCTCGGGCTTCTGAGGGTCCTGGGCGGCCATGGGGCCCAGAAGGAAGGCGGCCAGGACCAGGCCCTGAGGGGTCATCTCCTACATAATACGTCCGCGGGAAAGTTGATCATGGCGAAAACGGACTTCATTTGGCATCATCTCGCGAAATCCATGAAGCCGCCCCAGCTCATCCGTCCGCTCGTGCAGGGCCTGCACGCCTATGTTCCGGGCGAGCAACCCCAGATCCCGGGGCTCATCAAGCTCAATACCAACGAGAATGCCTATCCGCCGTCGCCCCGGGTCATCCGGGCCGTGAGGGCGGCGGTGGATGGTCGGCTCCGCCTTTATCCGAATCCGACCGCCCAGCGCTTGCGGGAGGCCCTGGGCCGCCTGCATCGCTGCAGGCCGGAAAACGTCATCATCGGCAACGGCTCCGACGAGCTTCTGGCGATGGCGGTCCGCGCCTTCGTCGAGCCCGTGTCGACCGGCGCCCGGGGCCGCTGCCAGGGCTTCAGTCCGAGCTATTCCCTCTACCCGGTCCTCGCCCGGCAGCACGGCGCCTCCTGGAGCAGCGTTCCCCTGGATCCCGATTTCGCCCTGCCGCCGGCCCCGTCGCTGGCGAGGAGGAAGGGCTGGATGCCGAGCGCCGCCCTGACCTTCGTGACCACTCCCAATGCGCCCAGCGGCCGGGGCTACGACCTCGCCGAACTGGACGCCCTGTGCCGGGCGCTCTCCGGCGTCGTCATCCTGGACGAGGCCTACGTGGACTTCGCCGCGACGGACGCGATGGCGCTCGCGCTTAGGAGGCCCAACGTCCTGGTCTCCCGGACCTTCTCCAAGGGCTATTCGCTCTGTTTCCAGCGCGTGGGCTACTTCGTGGGGCCGCGGGACCTGATCGCGGCGCTCGACAAGATCCGCGACAGCTATAACGTGAACGGCCTGGGGCAGGTCGCCGCCCTGGCGACCCTCGAGGACCTGGCCTACTATCGCCGCAACTTCCGCCGCGTAATCGAGACCCGGCGCCGTCTGGGGGCCGACCTGG
>DATGFI010000147.1:0-2212 GCA_035309205.1 Planctomycetota bacterium
ATGATCATCGAGATCGACCGCTACGTGCTTCGAGAGGCCTGTCGCCAGCTTCAGGACTGGCGCTCCCGCCTGAAGGGAAGGGAATCGCTCTCCGTCAGCGTCAACCTTTCGGTCAAACAGTTCTCCCGCTCCGATCTCGCCGACCACGTCCGGCAGGCGGTCAAGGAATTCGGCCTGGACCCGGCCGCGCTCCGGCTGGAGATCACGGAGACCGTGCTGCTCGACAGTTCGCCCTCTGCGACCGAACAGCTCGAGCAGCTCAACGCCGAAGGCTTCCGCATCTATCTCGACGACTTCGGCACCGGCTATTCCTCCCTCAGTTACCTTCACCGGTTCCCCGTCGACACGCTCAAGATCGACCGGTCCTTCGTGATGGGGATGAGGGCCGACGGCGGCGGCTGCGAGATCGTGCGCACGATCGTCGCCCTCGCCCAGAACCTCGACCTCCACGTGATCGCCGAAGGCGTCGAGACCGCGATCCAGCGGGACGCCCTGATGAATCTCCAGTGCGAGTTCGCCCAGGGCTACATGTTCAGCAGGCCCGTGGACGCGAAGAAGGCGGAGGCGCTGCTTCTGGCCGGAAACGGCCGCCCCTGACGTCCCCTATACAGACCGATGAGGACCACGGCCGTCCTGCTCGTCCTGGGACCGCTGCTCCTTCAGACCGATCCCCTCGCCGCCGCCCGGAAAGATCTGGGCGCAGGCTTTTCCATCGAATGCGTCGAACCCGCCCTGCTCCTCGCGCGGCCGGTCGAGCAGAGCGACGGACATGCGTTGCGCGACCTGCTCCTTAGGTCCGCAAGATCCTATCGCAGCCGGATCCTCGACGTTCCCGCCCAGAATCCGCTGCTCATCATCGTCTTCGGCAGCGCCGAGAGCTATCTCTCCTACACCCTGAAGAGATACGACGGACCGGTGCCGCAGACGACGTACTACGATGTCCCGAATCGACGCGTGCTGCTCCGCACCGAAGCCGCGGCCGCGTACTCCGTCCAGGCCGCCCGCATCTATCTCCTCACGGACGCCCTCAACGGCAACGCGGCTCCGCCCTGGATCGCCGCATCGTTGTCGATCCTGGATGACCCCGACGCGGATCCTCCGACCTTCGACCACCGTGCGGCCCTGCTCCAGGAGATGCTGAAGCGGAATCGCTTTCCCGCTCTTCGAAGCTTCCTGGGTCTGGATCTGGCCGCGTTCCACAGCGGCGAGACCCTGTCGATCCACACTTCGATCGCGCTCAAGCTCGCGGATTACCTGGAGAAGAAGGGGGCGCTGAAGAGGTTCTTCGAGGAGTATCGGAAGAGCTTCCGCAAGGACGTGACCGGTGCCGCGGCGCTCGAAGCGGCGTTGGGGATGACGCTTGACGCGATCGAGAAGGCCTTCATCGCCCACCTCCAGGCCCTGCCTTGGCTGAATCGCCCCCGATTCCTGGAGCAGGCGAGGAAGGTGTTCGGGCCCGATCCGCTGATCCAGGTCGACCAGGATCTGATGCTCGCGGTCACCGGCAACGTGGAGCCCCGGGTGGCTTCCCAGGCCCTGGACGAGGTGAAGAGGCTTCGAGGGCCCCTGATCCGGCTCTTCAGTCTGAAAGAGTCGGGGCTCCCCGTCCTGGCCCGCCTCTTCAAGGACCAGCACGAGTTCCAGGAATATGCCCGAATCGACGCGCCCCACCGCCAGTGGGTGGGCGGCTACTTCTCCTACGATTCACGGTGGCTGGTCCTCCACCTGGAGCCCGACTCGGGCTCCCTCGCCCACGAATATTGCCACGCACTCTTCGAGGACGATACGGGCCGACAGCCCGCCTGGTTCACCGAGGGTCTGGCCCAGCTATTCGAACGTTTCAAGATCGAGAACGGCCTCCCGTGGGGATTGCGGGGCTCGACGCTCGGACCGGTGCAGAGCGCTCTGGCCCAGAGCCGGGTTCCGGAGCTTACCGCCTTCATCGGCCTCCGGGGGCAGGAGTTCTTCGGAGGCGACCAGGTCAGCCTGAACTACGATATCGCCCACGCGCTCATGCTCTACCTGCAGGAGAAGGGAACGCTGGTCGCGATGTACAAGGAAGTGCAGAAGGCGAAGGCCGCCAATCCCTTCGCGCTTCCGATCGCGACCTGCCGCGCCGCCCTTGAAAAGGCCGCAGGCGCCACCATCGAGAAGATCGACGTCGACTTTCGCGCCTGGCTCCGCTCGGCGAAGGACTAGATCCCGCAGGAGC
>DATGFI010000148.1:0-2341 GCA_035309205.1 Planctomycetota bacterium
CGCTCTGGAGGCTGCTGTTCATCGCGGGAGCCGTTCCCGCCCTCCTCACGTTCATCATCCAGCTCTTCGTCCCGGAATCGGAGAAATGGAAGGAGGCGACCTCGACGGGACCCAAGCCGCGCGTGGCCGACATCTTCGGCACCGGAATCGGAAAGTTCACAGCCCTGGGAGCGAGCCTCGCGGGCGTCGCCCTCATGGGCACCTGGGCCTCCGTCCAGTGGATCCCCGCCTGGGCGAGCCGAATGACCGACGGGAACGCGGTGAAGGCGTCCTGGACCCAGATGTTCGCGGCGGTGGGCGCGATCGTCCTCCCGCTCGTGACCGCGCTGCTGGCCCAGCGCTTCAATCGGAAGGGCACCTACGCCGCCCTGTGCATCCTCTCGATCGGGATCTGCGAGACCCTCTTCCTGAAGCGCCCTCCCTTCGGATTCACGTTCCTCCTCCTGGTCACCTTCGCCAACGGCATCACGGGCTCCTTCTACGGCTGGCTGCCGCTCTATCTTCCCGAGCTCTTCCCGACCCGGATCCGGGCCACCGGCTCCGGGTTCTGCTTCAACTTCGGACGCGTCTTTGCGGCCGCGGGATCCCTCCTGAGCGGAGGGCTCCTCACCTATTTCAAGGGCGACTACGCCCGGATGTGCAGTGTCATCTGCCTGATCTATCTGGTCGGGCTGGTCGTGATCTACTACTGCCCCGAAACCAAGGGCAAGCCCCTGCCGGAGTAGTCGGGAATCGGAACCGACGGTCCCGCCGGAAGCCTCACGCTCAGCTCCCTCGACGGAGAGGTCTGGACGCGCGCGGAAACGACGCCGGACGGCGGTGCCGCCGCCCGGGAACGCCTACGCTCGCTCCTCCGAGCCGCGGAGGAGCTTCTCCACGGCTTCGGGATCGGGGGCGGCTCTGAATTTCAAGGACACCGCCATGATGCCCCCCGCCACGAAGCAGGCGGCCAGGAACAGCAACCCCGTCGTGTAGGCGTCGGTGTGCTTCTTCAGCCATCCCATGATGGAGGGCCCCGCCCAGCCTCCGAGATTCCCGATCGAGTTGATCATGGCAATCCCTCCGGCGGCCGCGGTGCCGCTCAGGAAGGCGGTCGGCAGGGCCCAGAACGGCGGGATCGCGCTCCAGCGTCCGGAGACGGCCAGGCAAAGGCCGATCAGGACCGGCACGGGATGCCTCGTGAGCGCGGTAAGCGCGATCCCTGCGGCCGCAAGAAACGAGGCGATGAGCACGTGGGCGCGCGGGGTGTCCGTCCGGTCCGAACGCCGTCCCAGGATGACCATCACCACCGCGGCGCAGGCCGGCGGAAGCGCGGACAGCAGGGAGACGTGGAAATTGTCCTCCCAGCCCGTCCGGAGCTTCACGATCTCCGGAAGGAAAGAATCCAGCCCGTAGCCCCCGATCACCACCGCGAAATAGAGCAGGCTCAGGAGCAGGACTTTCCCGTTGGAAAGTGCCTGCCAGAGCGTCATCGAGTGACGCCGCACCCGGGCCGCCCGCTCCGCCCCCAGGCTCGCGGTCAGCCAGGCCCGTTCCTCGGCCAGGAGCCACCGGGCATCCTGGGGCCCATTGGGAAGATAGGCCAGGACGACGAACCCCAGGACCGCGGCGGGGACACCCTCCAGCATGAAGAGCCACTGCCACCCGGCCAGGCCGCCCACTCCTTCCATCTTCAGCAGGGCGCCCGACATGGGATTCCCCACGACCGCCGATAGGGCCGCCGCCGTCATGAAGAGCGCCACCGTTCGGGCGCGGTGGGCCGTCGGATACCAGTAGGTGAGGTAGAGGATCATTCCCGGGAAGAAGCCGGCCTCCCCGGCACCCAGGAGGAAGCGGAGCAGGTAGAAGAGCCACTCGGACTTGGCGAACATCATGGCGGAGGAGATGACTCCCCAGAGAATCATGATCCGCGCGATCCAGATCCTCGGTCCGAACTTCTCGAGCAGGACGTTGCTGGGAACCTCGAAGATGAAGTAGCCCAGGAAGAAGATGCCGAAGCCGAACCCGTAGACGGCATCGTCGAACCAGGGCATCGACTTCATCTGGAGCTTCGCGACCGCGGCATTGCTCCGATCGATGAATGCGACCAGGTAGCAAAGGCACATGAAGGGGATCAACCGCCAGGTGATCTTGGACAGCACCCGGCGTTCGAGGGGCGAGGACTCCATCGCGGTGTAGTTAAGCACCTCCCCGCCCGAGGGGTCAAAGCTTAACCGACGCCGGGTCGGAGTCTACGGCGCCGGTTCGGCGGGATCGGTGCGAATGGGCTCGAGGCGCTTGCGCTGGGTCTTCTTTTTCGCGCACTCGACGCAGCGGATGCGCGTGGTCGTGCGCTGGGCCC